>JBEAZU010000255.1:0-4061 GCA_041169945.1 Bacteroidota bacterium | reverse complement strand
GTTTACTTTTGAAAAAGTAGATGAAAATTATTCATTTTTTAGTATTAATGTAACTGTCAATAAAAAATAACATCATTATGGCAAAGCTATTTATTGAAGCATCAAAAAAAACACCAGAAGTTGACTTAGATCAGTTAAGTGGTATACTTACTATTTCAGGAATGTCGTGCAGTGAAAATGCAATGGGCTTTTTTACCCCTATATTCGAGTGGATTGCGGATTATGTAAATCATCCTCAGGAGTCTACGACCTTAAATTTTAAATTAAAATATTACAATACGAGCTCTGCTAAATGTATTCTTGATATTTTAGATAAATTATTGGTGGTGAAAGATGCTGGTAAACAATTGACGGTGAATTGGTATTATGATGCTGCAGACGATGAAATGTTAGAGTCGGGAGAAAACTATAGTACGATACTTGATCACCCGTTTAATATGATTGAAGCTTAACAATTGATTTGTGCTATAGGAAATCATTATGCATTACTGAGACATCCAAGACTCCTTTTGTGAATTGTAATAGTGATTTAGGCTTAATTGAATTTGCTGGAATGTCTTATAGCGATGATACCTTTGCTTTTTATGTGCCTGTATTTATATCGTTAAAAGGAGTATGTGCTTTATCCACATGAAGAGACAAGTTTTGACATGAAAATGAAGTATTTTAATACGAGTTCAGTAAAATGTTTGTTTGATATTCTGGAAATATTTGCTTCAATCACTAAGCAGGTCTATAAAGTCAATGTCAATTGGCATTAGGCTGCAGAAGAGGATCAAATGTTAGCTTCTAGTGAAGATTAAAGTGAAATACTTGGCTATCCATTTAATATGATTGAAGCAAAATAATTTAAAAAATATATTTATGAAACCATTATTTATTCCTGCAACAGCTAAAACACCACTTGTCAATTGTGATTTTGACATGGGAATGGTTGAGCTTTCAGGAATGTCTTATTCAGAAGATACTTTTGGCTTTTACGAACCTGTATTTTTATGGCTCAATGAATACGTGCTTCAGCCAAATGAAGAGACAAATTTTAATATGAAAATCAAGTATTTTAATACCAGTTCTGTCAAATGTTTATTTGATATATTAGAGGTATTTACCAATTTATCTAAATCAGGTAAAAAGGTGCATATCAATTGGTATTACGACAAGGAAGACGAAGAAATGAGAGATACTGGCGAGAATTTTAGCAGTATTTTGAACTGCGATTTTACCTTGAGACAAAACTAGTTTTTTGTGGTGGCTAGTTTTGCATTGATGCTTGCTAATTCATCTCTTAATCTTGCCGCTTCCAAGAAATCTAGTTCCTTCGCTGCTTTTTCCATTTGTTTTAAAGTTTGTGCAGCTAATTTTTCCAATTGACCTTTGTTGAGATATGCCATTAATGGATCAGCGGCCTCAAATAATGGCGTGTATGACTCGTATTGATTTCCTTTTTTAGCTGCATTTGGCATCACTTCATCAGTTGATTTTTTAACCGTTGTTGGCGTGATATTGTTGGCTAAATTATAAGCAATTTGCTTCTCCCTTCTTTGTGCCGTGGCCTCCATTGCGATGGCCATTGATTTGGTGATTTTATCGGCATACATAATTACTTTACCATTTTGGTTTCTCGCTGCCCTACCAATGGTTTGAATCAAGGATCTTTGGTCTCTTAAAAAACCTTCTTTGTCAGCATCCATAATGACCACCAAAGACACTTCTGGTAAGTCTAAGCCTTCTCTAAGTAAGTTTACACCTACCAATACGTCAAAAACGCCCATTCTTAGTTCTCTTAAAATTTCTACCCTTTCCATGGTTTTGATTTCAGAGTGTAAAAACCTAGCCCTGATATTTGCCCTGTCTAGGTATTTTGAAAGCTCTTCCGCCATGCGTTTGGTAAGGGTTGTAATCAATACGCGTTCGTTGAGTTTCACCCTGGCTTCTACTTCTTCCAATAAATCATCAATTTGAAAAGTGCTGGGTTTTACTTCAATTTCAGGGTCTAATAAGCCTGTTGGCCTAATGATTTGTTCTACCACTACGCCATCAGACCGTTGTAGCTCATAGTCTGCGGGAGTGGCACTCACAAACACGGTTTGGCCTATCACTGTCTCAAACTCATTGTAAGTTAAAGGTCTATTGTCCAACGCCGAGGGTAAACGAAATCCATAATCTACCAAACTCACTTTTCTAGAACGGTCACCTCCCCACATGGCTTTGATTTGTGGCATGGTGACGTGGCTTTCATCCACAATCATTAAAAAGTCTTCAGGAAAATAATCTATTAAGCAATAGGGTCTTGTCCCAGGTGCTCTTTTATCAAAATAACGTGAATAGTTTTCAATACCTGAGCAATAACCTAATTCGCGCATCATTTCAATGTCGTATTCTGTTCTGTCTTTGATTCTTTTGGCTTCTTCTACTCTTCCGTCTGCTTCAAAGGCACGTACTTGAGCCACCATTTCATTTTGTATTTCTTGGATGGCTTCATGCAATGCTTCTTTTCCTGTTACAAACAAGTTTGCCGGGAAAATGCTGATGATGGCTTCGTTCGTTAATTTCTTCCCTGTTTCAGGATCTATGGTTTGGATTTCTTCCACCTCATCTCCCCAAAATAATATTCTAAAGGCAAAATCTGCATAGGCCGGAAATATGTCTACGGTATCTCCTTTTACCCTAAAGGTTCCTCTGCTAAAATCTGCTGTTGTTCTGTTGTACAAGATGTCGACCAATGAAAATAGAAATTGACTTCTATTTAAGGCTTCTCCTTTGGTAACTTTAACCACACTGTTGCTGAAGTCATCTGGATTGCCAATACCATAGATACAGGAAACCGAGGCCACAATAATGACATCTCTTCTGCCCGATACCAAGGAGGCCGTGGCTCTTAACCTGAGTTTTTCAATTTCTGAATTGATCGATAAATCCTTTTCTATATAGAGGTTGCTTGAAGCAATATAGGCTTCAGGCTGGTAGTAATCGTAGTAGGAGATGAAATATTCAACAGCATTGTCAGGAAAAAAGCTTTTCATCTCCCCATACAATTGTGCCGCTAATGTTTTGTTATGACTTAAAATTAAAGTAGGTCTTTGTACTTCTTGGATGACATTGGCCATGGTAAATGTTTTACCAGAACCAGTAACACCTAATAAGGTTTGTGCCTGATCACCATTATTTAGCCCTTTTACGAGTTTCTGAATAGCCACTGGCTGGTCTCCTGCTGGAGCATATTCTGATTGTAAACTGAATTTCATAAGGTTTTTAATATTTAAGCCTGCAATTTCACTATTTAAAACTGATTTGAAAGCTTCTTTAAAAAAGAATTGCTTCATTGTTGGGGGATTGCTGTTTAATCTCATTTATCCTTCAACAATGTATTGATTTTTATGTTCAATTTTTTTGACTATTTATAACAACACTCAGTATGTAAGGGCATTTACTCTTGGGTATCCTGATGTTTTTTTCGGGGTGTATTTTTAGCCTTTTATCCAGAAAATTTTCCGTAAAAACGGGAAGGAAATCTTTGAATAGTACAATGTTGGGAGGTTTTTCTTGTTGTTATTTTTGTTTTTAATCTAATTCACTTATTGTTAGTAGTTTGTGTTGCTTTCATGAAAGAATAACTTTTAATTGATAATGTTAATGTATTGTAAATTAGAGATTTGATTTTTTTGAAGTTTTAAATTTTTGATCTTTTTCTATAGGAATATCCGATTATTAGACAATTTTTAAGATTTAGTAAAAAAAGTGGGAAAAAATGGTAAAAAGTGGTGGAAGTTGGAGGTATATTTTTTATATTTGTAAATAGCCGTATCTAAAAACGGACTATTAATCTAATTAAATATTGTAATGGCTTATTTTTCAGGAGAATATGAATGTACGGTAGATGCGAAAGGCAGAATGCTCTTGCCTTCGCGTGTAAAAGTGCGTTTGCCTGAAAATCATCATGCCGAGTTGGTAATTCAAAAAAGTACTGACCCTTGTTTATTGATTTATACAATTCCAGAGTGGGAAAAAATTGCAGAGAAAATATCTTCTTTAAATGAATTTGATGAAAATACTGCGATGGT
>JBEAZU010000254.1:0-3322 GCA_041169945.1 Bacteroidota bacterium | reverse complement strand
TTTTTATTTATTTTTGACGTACATTTTAACCTATTGTTATGAAAGCAAAATACATCAATCTATTCACCGATTTTGGGTTTAAAAAAATATTTGGAGAAGAAGCCAGCAAGCCACTTTTGCTCGACTTTTTAAATGCTCTTTTGCCTGAAGAACAGCCTATTGTTTCGTTAACATTTAAAAATTCGACGCAGCTTGGGCATAATGAATTGGACAGGGAAGCGATTTATGACATTTATTGCGAAACAGACAAAGGAGAAAAATTTATCGTTGAACTTCAAAAAGCCAAACAAAACTATTTTAAAGAAAGAACGATATACTATTCCACTTTCCCGATTAAAGAACAAGCCGAAAAAGGAGAGTGGAACTATAACCTAAAAGCAGTTTACTGTATTGGTATTCTAGATTTTACCTTTGATGATTATGAATCGGAACCAGAGAAAAGTGAGGTGGTGCATACCATTAAACTTAAAAACAAAAATGGTAAAATATTTTACGATAAATTAACTTATATTTATCTTGAGATGCCCAATTTCAAATTGAAAGAAGAAAAGCTTGTGACGAGGTTAGACAAATGGCTTTATTTTATAAAACATTTAGAATACCTACAATCTATTCCCACTATATTTAAAGACGAAGTATTTACCCAAGCCTTTGAAAAAGCCGAAATCGCGAGGTTTGGACAATCGGAAATTGAAAGCTACGAAATGAATTTAAAAGTTTACAGAGACTATAAAAATACCATCGATACTGCATTTGACGAAGGCAAAATTGAAGGCAAAATTGAAGGGAAGATTGAAGGTAAAATAGAGGTCGCTAAAGCATTAAAGTTAAAAGGAATTTAAAATGAAATAATTATCCAAGCGACCGGACTATCACAAAGTGAAATCAGTAGATTGTAGCTTGTTTTAATTTAAGTTGTTTTTAAACTCATCTGTCTTTTTAAATTGGCAAAATAAAAAGTTTTGAGTGGTGTTAAATGGCGTGACATGGTCTTCAGTGATGCACTTTATATTTGTAAATTCTTTTTTGAATGTATTGACGAGTGAGGTTTCATTGTATTGTTGAATATTTAGTCCACTGCATTTTAATGGGCCGTTTTCTGAAAATGTTCCTATAATTAAATTGTCTTTTACAAATTTTTGGGTGATTGCGAGGTATTGATTGATTTGTGACAGCGTGGTTAAAAAATGAAACGCAGCCCTGTCGTGCCAAAGGTCATAAGTGGTGGTGGGTTCAAATGTGGTGACATCGCTTACAATCCAAGTAACCCTTTTTGCCTTTTCTCCTAAGCGTAATTTGGCTTTTTCAAGTGCTTTTGCAGAAATATCCAATACGGTGATGTTTTCATATCCCAATGCCAATAAACAATCTACCAATTTGCTATCACCTCCACCAATATCAATGATTTTGGCCGATGTTGGCAAGTTACATGCCGCAATAAAGTCAAGCGATGTCTGTGGGATTTCCTGTGTCCAACTCACTTGATCTGGGTTTTTAGTTTCGTAAACGGTTTCCCAATGATTTTTACTGCTTGTTTCCATGATTGTTTAGTAATAAATATACGTATTTGAATTGAATGCATTGAATTTTAAGAAAGCATATTTGATGTAAATTAGTTCCGTATTTCTTTGATTAAATGGATTGATTTTTACTCCATATAAAGCATGTTACGATAGTTTGTTCATTTCTAGAATTTTAGCTATAAAAGGTTTTTTATTTTTTTAATACCTATCATCTTTTGCTGCAATTTTAATTGGGTTACCTCTGCATGTTTTTTGTAATATATAGGTACTTAAATCCCCTTTTGTTTCATGAAAAAAATCATTACCCTTGCGTTTCTATTGCTTCAATTTCAGTTGTTTGCTGCGAAATATATACGTTATAACCAATCTGGTTATGAGCTCAATAGGCCCAAAAAGTTATTTGTTATTGCCGATGAAAACTGTTCAGGCATTGCTTGGTCTATTACCAATGCGACCAATCAAAGTGTATTATCAGGCACCTTAACTACCAGTATGGCTGCTGCGGGAAGTTATACGCCCAAAGCTTTTAATCATTTATTAGATATTTCTAATCTTAATACCAATGGGGTGTATACCCTTACCGTTACTGGAATTGCCCCTGTTAAAATTATTGTCAAAGACAGGAACCATGCGGCTCTTGTGCATAGTATTTTAAAAACCATCAGGGCTAGAAGAAGTGGGTCTGCAGACGCATATCTCCATGGCATATCTCATTTAGGCGATTCTTCCTCTGCTGTTTTTGAAAGAACAGGAACAAACAATGGTACTTGGGCGGCCAGGGAAGATGCCTTGAAAGTGAATATGGTGGGTGGGTATTATGATGCTGGAGATTATATTAAGTTTACCACTACTACCTCGTATTTAACTTACCATTTACTAAGGGCTTATGAAGAGGCACCTGAGCTTTTCGATGGAGTTAAAAAGTATAGCAAAACTGCTTTAGATGATCTTTTAGATGAATGTAAATGGGGATTAGAATACCTTAGTAAAACCAATCCCCAAACAGGAATTTTTATTATTCAAGTTGGTGGTGCTAAAGACCATAACCAGGGAACGCGTTTGCCTGAAAATGATGCCTTGAATGGCAAAAGAGAAAGCTATTCAAATTTGTCTAGACCTCAGATGGGAACCACCATTGCTGCTTTGGCTTTGGGGTCAAAGGTGTTTGCTGACAAAGGCTTAAGCCTTGAAGCAACTACATATAAAAATATGGCCATTCAAATTTACCTTGCAGCAAAAGCGGCAAAGGGTACGCCTGCTTGGTGTCAAGGTGGTGGCGCTATATTTTATAAAGACGCTTCTATTGAAGATAATATGGGTTTAGCGGCCATTGAATTGTATCGATTAACCAATGTGGCTTCTTATTTATCGGATGCAAAAGCCTATGCCTTAACTGCTGATGCAGGGTATTGGTCGGCTTGGGGTAATTTAAACATACTATTAAACAACAGAATCGTAGCCAATTATCCTGCTGCTGAAACGGCTTTGCTAACTGATTTAGATAATTTTAATACCAATGCTTCTCAAACAGGTAATATTTGGGGTTTGCCACATGAGTCTGTGTGGGGTAGTTTGTACAGCCAATTGTCTGTTGCTAGCAATGCTATCTTGTATAAGCAGTTTAAAAAATCAACTACGATTTACGATAATTTTGCATATAATGTCACCGATTATTTATTTGGAACTAACAATTGGGGCTTGTCATTCTTAGCCCATAAAAAGTTTACAACAGGTATCACCACTTCTTATGCACAAATTTATAAATTAAATGCGCTTGTATTTCCTGAAGGTGAACTTGC
>JBEAZU010000253.1:0-10738 GCA_041169945.1 Bacteroidota bacterium | reverse complement strand
ATACTTTGTTCTGTTTGCCATTTTATAGAGTTTATTTTATATTTTTGACTTTATAAAACGGTCAATCTATTTCAGGCATTGACAAGTGTAAAGTGTAAAGTGTAAAGTAGAAAGTGCAAAGTAGAAAGTAGAAAGTGTAATAATGTTGGGCTTGCTGAAAACGCCAATAAGGAGTGTTGAGTTTTTAGTGTTGGGCGTTGAGTAAAAGGGATTTAAAACAAATCTCCCAAATTGCTAATTATCAATAATTATTTTTTTTCAGCAAGCTCTAAATAACACAAAAGGTTGTTAACAAAGATACATTGTCAACAACCTTTCCCTAATCATTACACCTTCATTGGAACATCCATCAACAATATGGATGAATCGGTACTTGCCTCAAAGCTTACCGTATCAAGCCCCCAAATCCCATAACCATCCCTCTCATTTAATTGCTGACCATTTACTTTTATATCACCCTTAATTACAAAAACATACAATCCATTAGCCTTGTCTTTTACTTGATAGATAGACGCAACACCTTGATCAAAATCGCCTAAATGAAACCAAGCATTTTGATGAATCCAAACGCCTTCATCCGTTTCATGGGGCGAAAGAATTTGCTGAAACCTATTCTTTCTATCTGCTAGATTTAAAGTAATTTGACCATAACGAGGAATCACATTTCTTTTATTCGGAAACACCCAAATTTGCAAAAGATTTAAATCAATATTTTCTTGATGATTGTATTCACTGTGTTGAATGCCTGTACCAGCACTCATTACTTGTACCTGACCACTAGACACTACCGCCGTATTCCCCATACTGTCTTTGTGTTCTATTTCTCCAGCCAAAGGAATGGTAATAATTTCCATATTGTCATGAGGATGATTTCCAAACCCCATACCACCAGCAATAATATCATCATTCAACACACGCAAAACGCCAAAATGCATTCTCTCTTCATTAAAATAGTTTGCGAAACTGAAAGTATGCTTCGCTTGCAACCACCCATGGTTTGCGACACCTCTTGTGTCAGCTTTATGCAATACATTATTATCCATCTATCTTTAATATTTAGGTACAAGTGAACAGTCATCAATAGATTCAACTAAACAATCACCAAGCAATCATTTGCTATTCTGTAAAATTAAGCATAGCAGTCGATATAAATTGCGTAGAACTGCTAAACATTTTAAGAAAAATTCACCCATCAACAAAACGATCACTACGCAACCTTATTATTTCTACATCTGATTTTGAATGCAAACTTACAATCAATTATAACTAAAGAAAAAGGGGTATAAAACGTTTAATTCCCAAACATATAATCTTGAATAACTAATTATAGAAACTAACACATTAAATTTTACTTATCCATTCAACAAAGCAAATATTTCAAAAGATTACCAAAACATTCCTACAAACTGATTAGCAAAGATTATGAAACATAAACACAAATAAATTAAACCCAAAATACTTTTTTCGGATAGTGTTATCTATATAATTATTTACAATATAAATTTCAATCTTTAAACTAATAAAAATGAAAACATTATTGCTACTTTTTCTTTCCCTAATTTACACATGCCAAATGGCATTAAGTCAACCAAATGAAATAAGTAAAAAAAGACTAAAATCATTTAAAGCACACCCACACTGGATCACCATGACTCAAGACAGCAATGTCAATTACCTCGAAGCCAAAATAGCCTTCGAAACATTTTGGAATAGAAAGCCTTGTCCAGAAAGTATATTAGAAGGTGAAACAGAAAATGAATCCGAAGAAAGAAATATTTTTCAAAGAATAATAAAAAGTGACAAAGCCTACAAAGCTGACATCGTTCAGTACGCTTCGGAGTACAAAAAATTCAAATTCTGGCTCAGAGAAAAATCTCCCTATGTTAAACCCGATGGTTTTTTAATGACTGATAAAGAAATGCAGTCGCTTATAGAGCAAGAATTAAAAAACAGAGAAATCATCAACTGACACATCAATCACCAAAATAATCAATATTTATAAAATTCATTAAACAGATCCTTAAACCGACCAACCCCTAAGTAACACCTTCTCATAACCTATTTTTATATGAAAGCCTATACAAAAAACTCGTTTACAACTATATTATTTTTCTTATTGTCATGTTCATTATGGTCGCAAAATCAACCTTGGGTAAACCTTGGCCCCATCCCTTTTCCAAAAACAGTAGTAGGACAAATTCATGGTATCGGAAGAGTATCTCAAATCAAATTCCACCCAACTGATGCCTCCAAAATGTATGCAGCAAGTGCCTCAGGAGGCTTATGGTACAGCGCCAACAAAGGTGTTTCTTGGACCAACCTTGGCACAGATCTTATTAGTGATCTTCAATCCGCTTCCATTGCTATAGACCCAAGCAATGACCAAATCCTATATTGGGGAACTGGTGATGCCAACTATTATTCTAGTGGACAAGGCGTATACAAATCAACCAATGGAGGAAGCACTTGGGCCTTATCAAATTCAGGTATGGGAAACCGTTTGGTTACGGACATCATCATCTCTCCTACCAATACTCAAACACTTATTGCAGCCACCAACAATGGCATCTATAAATCTACCAATGCTGGCAGTACTTGGGTCATCAAATCAGCGACAGGTATTGATTTCATGGACATCGTATTTAAACCAGGATCAAATGGACAAACCATTTATGCCAGTGCTGGCAAAGGATTTTACAGATCAATAGATGCTGGTGAAAGCTGGACGAAAATCTCTTCTTCAGCATTTGTATTTGGAAATAATGGCACAAGAGTATGTGTGACGGCAGCAAATCCAAATTTAGTATACGTAGCCAATACAGGTCTTAATTGCAATGGTGAAGTCTATAGCTCAAGCGATGGCGGCACCACTTTTAAAAATGTTAGAAGTGAAAAATCAAATTTCTTAGCAGCCTATACTGCCTCAAATGCTGACGGTTGGAATGGACAAGGCAATTACAATTTCGATATATTTGCAGACCAAGTTTACCCAAACACACTATATCTCTGTGGTCATATCATTTGGAAATCAAATGATGGAGGTGTTACATGGATGCAACAGCAAAAAAGTTGGGCCTATAATTTACATACCGATCAACACCATATTTTAAAAAACCCTTACAACAACACCGAATTATGGAATGCCAATGATGGTGGTGTATGGAGCAGCACTACAGAGGGCATTGGCGCCTGGAAACCAATGTGCGATGGCATCGCCGCTACAGAAATTTACCATGGCAACGCAAGTAACATCAGCAACAATATTGGTTACATTGGCACACAAGACAATGGAGGTTTTTATTATGCCAATGGTATTTGGACAAATAACCAAGGAGGAGATGACACAAGAACAAGTTATTTTGATTTCGCAAACAATGCCGCTTACTACAACGAAGGTACCAATAGAATCAGTTATCCCAGCACAAGCAACCAGGCCCTAAACCTTCCTTTCACACCCTCAAAAGCCATCTATTCATTCACACCTGCCAATAAAAACATTGGTTATGTAATTGAAGGTGGAATAGTTTACCGTTCATCCAATATTGCAGCCACCTCAGGTTTAGCTTGGACTAAAATATTCACCATTCCTAGCGGCAGTGTTTCAGACATTGAAACAGACCCAGGAAATGCCAATGTCGTCTATATTGTTACCAATAATCAAAAAGCATATCGATCCGACAACGCATCAACAAGCAACCCTACATTTACCACCTTAACTTTACCTGCGACAAACGGCACAGAATCACACATTGCGCCAATTAAAAACACCACTATCGTATACATTGCCACCAATAGTTACCTTTATAGATCAACTGACAAGGGACTTACATGGACCAATGTTTCAGCAGGATTTCCAACATCCACCATCAAAGGACTAGTGGCCGACAAAAACAGTAGTATAGAAGCTATTTATGCCGCCTATAATTTAGGGGTGTACTACAAAGACAATACGAAATCAACTTGGGCTTCATACGCCAACGGCCTTCCAATCATTGCCAACATCAGCGAATTATATGGGTTTAATGATGCCACAAGTGGATTAATAAGGGTATCTACCTACGGCCGTGGTGTCTGGGAAGCCAAAATGAAACAATTATCAAGCAATGTATTACCACTTGTAAGTATTACGTCACCTGCCAACAACACTACCTATGTTGCTCCCTCCACCGTAATAATAACGGCCACGGCAAGCGACCAAGATGGTAACATTACAAAAGTGACATTTTACAGCAACGGAATTGCCATTGGCACAGCAGTTAATTCACCTTACACCTTCACATGGTCAACTGTAGCAGAAGGAAATTATACCCTCACCGCTGTTGCCACAGATGACAAAGGTGGCACACAAACCTCTGCTAGCATAAGCATTAGCATAGCACCTGACCAAACATGTAGCATCGCTAGCAAAGCTTTAAAATATGGCTCTACTCCTGCCTACCAAAACGGCACCGCTACCTACAGCAAAGCTTTTGATGGAAACGTTTCCACATTTTTCGATTATGCAAATCCTACAGGTGGCTACACTGCGTTAAGTTTCGGGGCAAACAAATCAGCAAAGGTGAACAAAGTACGGTTTTATCCTCGTTCAGGTCAAGAAGGAAGAATGGTGGGCGGAAAATTTCAAGGCAGCAACGACTCTTTATTTAGCACCGGTATCGTCGACTTATATACAATAACAACACAACCTACTTCATTAACATGGAGTGAAGGAATAATTACTTCACTTTCATCCTTTAAATTTTTAAGGTATTTATCTCCTATAAATGGATATTGCAATGTAAATGAAATCCAGTTTTGTGGTTCCATAATCACTAATAACATGTTTCCAATAACCAGTATTACCGCACCACTCCAAAACACAACACTGACGGCTCCTGCTTCGGTTACTATTCACGCTACCGCTTCAGATACTGATGGCACAATTACCAACGTTGCATTTTATGCTGGAGCCACCTTAATTGCGACAGACTTCACAAGTCCATACACAACGGATTGGACATCGGTACCTGCAGGAACATACCTATTAACATGCAAAGCAACGGACAATAATGGCAATGTAAGTACATCAAGCAATATTACGATAAAGATTAACAACCCCAATTTAAGCCCGACAGTAAGCATTTTAACTCCTGTTAACCATAAAATTGTTTCGGTTGGTAGTGATGTTCAAATCAATACCAATGCGACAGATACAGACGGTAGCATTACAAAAGTAGCATTTTATAATGGCCCCAACTTGCTAACTACCGTAACGAACAGCCCTTTCAATTATGTATTGAAAAACATCAGACAAGGCACCTATACACTAACAGCTGTATCAACAGATAATTATGGTGCAGAAACGACATCCTCTAGTATTACCATACAGGCAAAAAGAAGTGCTGTAAGTATTATCAATTCGCCCACGCAAAATCAAGTTTCACCAATGGGGACAAACTTAACCTTATCCCTCAACACCTATGACCCTGATCAAATTATTTCAAAAGCAGCATATTATGATGGGGAAAATTTGATTATACTCTCTACCACTACACCTTATAGTGGAGAAATTTCAACATTACCCTTTGGAGACCACCATATTAGCGCTAAAATTACTGACCAAACAGACAGCATCAAAACAATAAAACCAAATTTGGTAATAATTATGATGACTGATTGCAATGACAATGCTTGGTCAAATAACTTAACCTATACTATTGGTAGCCAAGTAGAATCGAACGGCCAGGTTTATAGGGCCATTACCAATAACCAAAACAGCCCACCAACAGACACCTCAGGTGAATGGCAATTATTGGGAAAATGTGCCATACTCACCGCAGGAGAAAACACGAATCTCCATCGCCAAGTAAACATTTATCCCAATCCAAGTAGTACAGGCAATTTCCATCTTGAATTGATTAAATTGATTGACAAAGAAATCAGTTATCAAGTACTCGACCAACATGGCAATACGCTATTGCAGCAAAATTTAGGAAAAATCACCTCAGACCACTACGAACAATTCATTTCAAGCCATTTGGCTTCGGGAATGTATTTTGTAAAACTCAGGATTGGTGATGACATTATAACGAAAAAGATCAGTGTAGTAAGTGTCCCTAAAATAATGAAATAAGTAGTCGATATTTAATTAACCCATACCATTCTAACAAAAAAAGTCCCGATTATTCATCGGGACTTTTTTCATGTTAAGAAGATTGTAAAATTATTTTACTTCTTCATATTCTACATCAGCAACATCTGAATCAGATTTTGCTTGTTGTTGTTGACCAGCATCACCAGCTGGAGCACCGCCTTGAGAGGCAGCATACATTTCTTGAGAAGCAGCTTCCCATGCTTTATTCAAACCTTCCATCGCTACATCAATCGTAACTAAATCTTGGTTTGCGTGAGCAGTTCTTAATTCAACCAATGCACCTTCGATAGCTGTTTTGTTTCCTTCAGATATCTTGTCGCCATATTCTTTCAACTGTTTTTCAGTAGAGAATATTAAACTATCGGCAGCATTAATTTTTTCGATTTTATCTTTTTCGATTTTATCAGAAGCTTCATTTGCTTTGGCTTCTTGTCTCATTTTTTCGATATCCGCATCCGTTAAACCACTTGACGCTTCAATACGAATTTTTTGTTCTTTGTTTGTACCTTTATCTTTGGCAGATACATTCAAAATACCATTCGCATCAATATCAAAAGTCACTTCAATTTGAGGAACACCTCTTTGTGCTGGAGGAATGTCAGACAAATGGAAACGACCGATGGTACGGTTATCTTTCGCTAATGCTCTTTCACCTTGTAAAACATGGATTTCTACAGAAGGTTGACTATCAGAAGCCGTAGAGAAAGTTTCAGATTTACGCGTAGGAATAGTGGTATTTGATTCAATCAATTTAGTGAAAACACCACCCATTGTTTCAATCCCTAGTGAAAGAGGCGTTACATCTAGCAACAATACATCTTTTACTTCACCAGTCAATACACCACCTTGAATAGCAGCTCCTAAAGCCACTACTTCATCAGGATTAACACCTTTAGAAGGTTTTTTACCAAAGAATTTTTCTACTTCTTCTTGAATTCTTGGGATACGCGTTGAACCACCTACCAAGATTACTTCGTCGATATCAGACAAAGATAAACCACTATTTTTCAAAGCTCTTTTGCAAGGCTCTAAGGTACGTTGAATTAAACTATCTGCTAATTGTTCAAATTTAGCTTTCGTTAAAGTACGCACTAAGTGTTTAGGAATACCATTTACTGGCATGATATAAGGCAAATTGATTTCAGTCGTTGCAGCGCTAGAAAGTTCAATTTTAGCTTTTTCTGCGGCTTCTTTTAATCTTTGTAATGCCATTGGATCAAGACGTAAGTCAATTGCTTCATCGCTTTTGAATTCGTCTGCTAACCAGTTAATAATTACTTGGTCAAAGTCATCACCACCCAAGTGTGTATCACCATCAGTTGATTTTACTTCGAAAACGCCATCTCCTAATTCAAGGATAGAAACGTCAAAAGTACCACCACCTAAGTCAAAAACAGCAATTTTTTGATCTTTACCTTTTTTGTCCATACCATACGCCAAAGCCGCAGCCGTTGGTTCGTTAATGATACGTTTCACTTCTAAACCTGCAATTAAACCAGCTTCTTTCGTAGCTTGACGTTCAGCGTCATTAAAATAAGCAGGTACAGTAATAACAGCTTCTGTTACTTCGTGACCTAAATAATCTTCTGCTGTGGTTTTCATTTTTTGAAGTATCATTGCTGATAATTCTTGTGGAGTATACAAACGATCACCAATTCTTACTCTTGGGGTATTGTTTGTACCACCTTCTACTGTATAAGGAACACCTGAAGTTTCATTGGTTACTTCAGAGAATTTCTTACCCATGAATCTTTTGATAGAAGAGATCGTGTTCGTAGGATTAGTGATGGCTTGACGCTTAGCAGGATCACCTACTTTTCTTTCCCCTTTTCCACCGTCCAAAAATGCAACAATTGAAGGTGTTGTTCTTTTACCTTCACTGTTAGGGATAACCACTGGCTCATTACCTTCCATTACGGCTACGCAAGAGTTGGTTGTACCCAAGTCAATTCCTATAATTTTACCCATTGTATTAATTTATTTATGTGATAGATTTATTTCGTAATTCCCCTTAGTCAAGGAATATGCCAAGCGCTAATTGAATCAATTTTTATGTCAGATTGTCAGACTAGCTACAAAATACTTCCCAATATTTTAATTTAGAGATTAGAACTGACAGGTTTTGACTGACAGGTTTGAGTTGAGAATGTTGAGTAGAAAGTAGAAAGTTGTAAAGTATAAAGTATAAAGGTAATGAATTGGGTTTGCTGAAAAACGTCCATAAATTTAAATCTGGCATATAGGGCAGCATTTGATAGTGCTTAGAGTGAAGGATTCCCGCAGCGTAGCAAGGTATGCAATGGGTAGCTTGGGCACGCCCAAATCTTGCTATTGGTGCATTATATTTTAAAAGGCACATTAAATCCTTTCTCCTTTTAATATTTTAGACAAATAGTGCAAAGCATATTAAAAAAAATCCAAATAGTCTTGCACTTGATTTCAAAACAATTCTCATAAATTGCTAATTATCAATAATTATATTGATTTTAAGCAGACTCTAATTATTACAACCAGCAAAAGATTCCGTTTTTGTATAGTAGATAGAGAAATCAGCAAAGGCTTTATTGGTTTCTATATAGATAGAAAAATCAGCAAAACCTTTGGAAGGCGTAAAATACCAGTTTCCTGGTTGATCGGCATAGAGTTTATTGTCTTGTTTATAAACAATTAAATTGGCAAATGCCTGGCTTTCTTCGACAAAAACACGATATGTGGCGTCGACACGATTTTTCTCTATATATACTGCACCATCAATTTTACATGGGTCAATATTTTTATTGTTCTGAGCATGTGATGAGAAGAGGCAGCCCAAACATAATACCGATATTAAAAATGATTTGTACATTATTTGGAGTAATGAGTACAGCGTAAAGAGTACTGAGACAAGGATAAATATTTAATACCCTGTACCCAGTACCCTGTACTAAACTTATTTCGCAGCCTTTACAACATCGATAAAATCACGTGCGACTAAAGAAGCACCACCAATTAAACCGCCATCAATATCAGGGCAATCAAACAATTCTACAGCATTGCTAGCTTTACAACTTCCACCATACTGAATAGTGATGGCATCTGCAGTGCCTTGACCATATTTACTCGCAATATGATTTCTAATCATCAAGTGCATTTCTTGTGCTTGTGCTGTAGAAGCAGTAACGCCTGTTCCAATAGCCCAAATTGGTTCGTAAGCCAACACTACCTTTCTAAAGTCAGCATCCACTAAATGAAATAAACTTTCAGTAATTTGAGACTTAACAAAATCAATATGAATTCCTTGTTCGCGTTGCGCTAAAGTTTCGCCCATGCAAAAGATTGGTGTCAAACCTGCTTCTAATACAAGGTCTGTTTTTTCAGCCAACATTTCATTACTTTCATTGAAGTATTCTCTGCGTTCACTGTGACCAATAATTACGAAATCAACACCAACAGATTTCAACATCTCCACTGAAGTCTCACCAGTATAAGCCCCAGACTTCTTATTACTCACATTTTGAGCCCCTAAAAATATATTTTTACTATCACCAATCAACTTTTTCACACTTGTTAAGTGTGTAAAAGGAGGGCAAATTACGATTTTAACGTTTGATGTTACTTCGTCATTAGCAATATTAATTACTTCAGAAGCTAATTTTAAGCCATCTTCTAGGCTTTTGTTCATTTTCCAGTTTCCTGCTACGATGTATTGTCTCATTGTCAATGCTATTATATGAAGCTCCAAAGATAATGGACTTCGTATAAAGTACAAAATTTAGCCTTAAGTGTTTAGTCCATAATAAAAAATAAATGAAAATTTCGGTTTAGTTCCTGTAGCAATCACTCAAAACAATTACTTATCTTTGCTCAATGAACCTAGATGTACAATATGAAAATTTACTATTGAAGCTTAAAGCAGACTTCAATTGGCCTCAAATATACATGTTCAAATTTATCATTGCCCTAGAAAACGAAGCCGCCAAAAGCACTTTATTGCTTTTATTTTCAAGCAAAGCAAACATTCAACACAAGGCGTCTTCTGGTGGCAAATATACCAGCTACACCATTACTGAAAAAATAAGTTCGGCCGAAGCGGTCATTGAGATCTATAAAAAAGTAGCTTCTATTCCTGGCGTAATGGCTTTGTAATTGTTTGGTAGTACGTATTAGGTACAAGGTACAGAGTACAAGGTACAAGGTACAAAGTACAAAGTACAAGGTACAAGGTACAAGGTACAAAGTACAAGGTACAAAGTACAAAGTACAAAGTACAAGGTACAAAGTACAAGGTACAAAGTACAAAGTACAGAGTACAAGGTACAAGGTACAAGGTACAAAGTACAAGGTACAAGGTAAAAGGTACAAGGTACAAAGTACAAGGTAAAAGGTACAAAGTACAAGGTACAGAGTACAAAGTACAGAGTACAGAGTACAGAGTACAAAGTACAAGGTACAAGGTACAAAGTACAAAGTACAAAGTACAAAGTACAAAGTACAAAGTACAAAGTTGTTAATGCCTAAATGAAGTTGACCGTTTTGATTTACTCATAACTTCATTTAGTTATATTCTTCTGTGATTTTTGAATCGGAGGCATTTTGTCCAAAACTCCAGCATGAAGGGTCATTTTG
>JBEAZU010000252.1:0-5289 GCA_041169945.1 Bacteroidota bacterium | reverse complement strand
GGGAAGGTTTAGACATCGGTCCTGAAAGTATTAAATTGTTTAATGAAACGATTTTAAATTCAAAAACAATTCTTTGGAATGGTCCAATGGGCGTGTTTGAATTTCCAAATTTTGCTACAGGTACCATTGAAATTGCGAAAGCAGTGAAAGAGGCGACTACCAAAGGCGCATTTTCATTGATTGGTGGAGGCGATTCTGCTTCTGCGATCAATAACTTAGGCTTTGGTAATGATGTTTCTTATGTTTCTACTGGTGGTGGTGCCTTGTTAGAATATATGGAAGGTAAAGTATTACCTGGTGTTGCGGCATTAGAAGTATAATAATTTTTGGGTAGGTTATGTCATCATTACGCTAACCTACCCATTTATTTTTTTAAAAGCGTTGTACAAATTTATTACTCTTGTTATTGACTTCAGTTTATAAGGCGGTTTTGATTTCCTTGTTATTGGTTGGAATTATCCCTAAAGGAAAGGCGCAACACGATACAAGCTATTTTCAGCAATACCCCAAAGAGTTGGTGGTAACCTTATACCAATCGGTCATTCGAGAGCATGTTATCCAATTTTCTCAAGATAAAATTCCCGACAAAAATAATTTAACTACCCTTGATTTCACCTCTCAATCAAAGAACTTCACTGGTCTAGCCTTTGATTATGACCTGTTTGGGTTGTCTATTGGTGTAAATACTTTTCCCAATGCCAGCAGTTATCGAAAAGGGAAATCTCAAAATACCAATATTGCGTTTTCTTTGGGCACCAATAAAATTTCTTTTGAAACGTCTTATCGGCATTACAAAGGGTTTTATGATCAAAATACCGCCAATTACACCTTGGGCTTTAACGACAATTCCCAGTTTTTTAAGAAAAAAAACATGCAATTTAATGGTTTTAAAATGAAGGCATTTTATTATCAAAACCATAAAAAGTTTTCTTATAAATCAGCTTATGCAAGTACGCATCGCCAGCTTAAATCGGCTTGGTCACCTGTTTTTTCAACGGGGATTTATTATAATAACTTAAGTACTGATTCCACTTTTTTCCCTTCTCAAGTGAGTCCGTACTACAGTAAAATGCAAAACTTAACCTATGTTGGGGTTTGGGGCTTGTCGACTGGTCTTGGATTTAGTGGTAATTTGGTTTTTCTTAAAAAATTCTTTTTAAATACGACTGTTATTTTAGCCTTAGAAAGTCAATGGCGTAACTATGCTTTTTTGAGTGGTGCTGATGTTCAAAAAGGGTACTTTGCTTTAGGGGGAGACTTTAGGGGGTCTTTAGGTTATAATTCTGAGCGGATAATGTGTTTCTTGTCTGCCATGTATGACTTTAGCCAGTGGAACAATGTGGATATTAGTATAAACAACCAGTTTCTCTCGGCGCAATTAAACTTAGCGTATCGATTTATGGTAAAAAAACCAGCATGGTACCCAATCATAGAAAAAAATACTTTGTATAAATGGTTTTGATGTTTAGGGTTGTAGCAATTGCTCTAGGTATTGAAAGTCGATTTGATAGGTTTGTTTGATTTCCGTTATTTTTTGATCAATGGCTGCTTCATTATTTTTCTCTGTCGATTTACTGCCAATCAACATGATGTTTTTTCGGGTGTGTTCATTGGATACAAATTCGAAAATATTGGTCGAATACTGATGTTTTTCTAAAATCAAAGCCCTCAGGGTATCCGTCACCATTTCAAATTGACGTTCTTTAAAAATGCCATATTTCAATAAGGCACTTTGCTGCACTTTTCCTTTCACCTGTTGCCTGATTTGCTTATGGCAACATGGTGCACACACAATTAAACTGGCTTTGGCTACAATGGCTTTAAATAAGGCATCATCGGTAGCGGTATCGCAAGCATGTAAGGCAATGAGGATGTCAATTTGAGTTGCATCATATTGTGCTATGCTTTCACAAACAAAACGTAAATTTTCAAATCCGCATTTTTCAGCGGCATCGTTGCAAAAGGCTACTAATTCAGTTCTTAATTCTATGCCAACCACCACAACGTCTAATCCTTTTTTGTTTTTTAGGTAGTCATACAAGGCAAATGTCAAATAACCTTTGCCAGAGCCCATGTCAACGATGTGAATTTTGGGTGGCAATTGAATGGTATTTAGTTGGCTATCAATGATTTCAAGGTATTTGTTGATTTGCCTAAACTTGTCGGCCATGCTCGGAATAATTGTTCCTTTCTCATTGGCAATGCCGAGCAATTGCAAATACAAATCGTTGGCGACACTGCGTTTTACTTTTGCTCTGTTGTGGTCCTGGTCGGTTTTTGACGTCTGACTGGCTTTGTTTTGAAGGAAAGTTGTATGTCCTTTGTGATTGCTCAATAAGGTATAATCGGCATCATTGGTAAATAAGGCGGCAGATAAAAATTGGGTTTGAAGCAAATGCTGGAGTACTTCAATGCCTGTTGCTACATCGAAATTTTTTGTTTGATCGTTGGTTTTGTACCTGTATGTGAACGACAGTGATTTTTCTTTTTTTAACATCACCGTACGTACATATACATTTGTCAGCTGCTCGTCCTTTTTTCTAGGCTTGCTTAAGGTGATTTTGTGAAATGAATCCTCTGTAAAAGCATTGCGAACAGCACTTAAAAATAAATTGATTTCTTCCATGTTGAACTGATGATTGAATGTTTGTAGTCTGAAATGCAATGGGTGCTATTGCTGAAAATGATTGCTGTTAAATGCGTATTATCAAAAAATAATTGCCAATGGAATTACTTTATTTTTGACTGGATTTTTTTTTCATACTTTCTGAACACATCCTTGATGGATCCATAAGAATCTATTAAAGCCAAGGCGGTTTCGTCATAAGTCATCCAACGTACCTCATCGATGTCTTCTTCCTCTTGAGGCATCATATTCGAGTCGTCGAGACAAGTCATCAAATACCAATCGGTTTTCTTTAAAATGCGTTTTCCTAAACGGATATAGGTATGCCAAGTAGCGCCTATTTTTTTGTCGATGGCCACTTTAATCCCACATTCTTCTTCTACTTCTCTTAGTGCTCCTTCTGTTGATTTTTCGTCTTTTTCGAGTTTGCCTTTGGGTAAATCCCAAGTGCCTAAACGATGGATCATTAGGTATACATCTCCTTTTTTTACGAGTCCTCCCGCTGCGCGAATTATTTTAAATTGGTCTTTAATGAAAGTTTCAATTTCTGCCGTGTTTTCAACGGTTAAGGTAATAGAATTAAGTTTTTTTAATTTCTTAACTTCCATTAGTCTTAAAATTGTGGTTACCTGTACATTAGAAGCGTTTATAATCAATAAGTCTCCCACCAACATCGGAGACATTACATCGTCTTTGCCCGTTAAAATGGTGGTGTATTTGTTTTTATCAAATTTTTTCTCTGATGCAACAATCTTCAAAGGTTTATCATTGATAAAAAACTTCATTAGGATAAGGTTTAGTTGAGGTATATTTCTACAAAGATAGAAATTTAATATATTGGTGGTGCAGAAAAATTGGGAATAAAGAAATAAAAATGGTTATTTGCTAAAAAAAGAACCATGTCACAAAGTAAATCCATAGCATCAGCAGTAGCCAACATGTTGCTTCAAGCAGAAGCCATTAAGTTAAGTCCTTCAAAACCATTTAAATGGAGTTCGGGATGGAATTCACCAATTTATTGCGACAATAGGGTGACACTTTCTTTTCCTGCCTTTAGAACTTTTATCAAAGAAAGCTTGGCTGCAAAAATTAAAGCAGCATTCCCCAATGTAGAAGCGATTGCTGGTGTGGCTACGGCAGGTATTCCCCAAGGAGCTTTGGTGGCTGATTTATTAGGATTGCCATTTATTTATGTGCGTCCTAAAGCCAAAGAACATGGCATGGGCAATCAAATTGAAGGTAAGGTAACACCAGCACAAAAGGTAGTGTTAGTGGAAGATTTGATTTCTACGGGTGGTAGTTCATTGAAAGCCGCGGAAGCACTGATTGCGCAAGACATTGAAGTGCTGGGAATGGTCGCCATATTTACCTATGGTTTTAGCGTAGCCGATGACAATTTTGCTGCTGCTGGCATTACCTTACATTGCCTCAGTAATTATGATGAAATGTTGACGGAGGCGGTGGCTTCTAATTATATTCAAGAAACAGATTTAGCATCTTTGGCTCAATGGAGAAAAAATCCTAGTCAATGGTAAACTTTTTTTGGTACACAGCACCAGTGGCTGTGTACCAAATGTTAAAGTAATTTCATATTAATCCCCAAAGATAAAACTGTTTTTGCCTGCAGTGAAGGGCCAAGGGTGCCATTGTCTCGTTTTAATTTGATGTCATCATCGTACACCAATACCCATGAAAAGGTTGTTGTAATGTATTTATTTACCGTGAGTGAAATAAGATTATCCCAAAAAACATCAATGAAAGAGGGCGTTTTATAGTTCATAAACATGTTAGCACTTGATTGATAGCTTACGTTTTCCATGAGCATGTATTTGAATCCGGCATTCAAATATGCGCCAAATTCAAGCCTGTTTTTTTTGCCTTTTTGAACGCCAAATGCCCCTTGATTGGCCAAGGTTTCATCATTTACAATTGTTGATTTGCTTGTAATAGGTGATGCAATGACAAAGAATTGATCTCCAGGCTTATATTCGAGCCCTATGGATGTTACGACATAAGCAGGGGCTAAAAAGTTAGAAATGAATGTTCGTTTTTCTTCTTTTGTAATGGGGTCAAGGTCATATTTATAGCCTTTGTCAAACTGAGACCTAAAATCAAGTAGACCCGACAAATTTAGCTGTTTGTAAAGTTTATGACCATATTTTGAAGTAAGAATTAATTTGTCATCTCCTTTTCTAAATGGCGCCGTATTTTTTCCTAATCGTGTAATGCCATAACCAAGTTCAAGGTAATTGCTCCATTGATTGTTATTGTTATTGTAATTGGCAAATGCATTCACTAAACTGGTGACTGTTAGTGCGTTTTGTCCCCCAGCGGCCCAGTTGCTGAGGGTTGTATTGGTGAAATTTGCATTGAGCAATGCCCCATGTTTCCATTTTTTTAAAGAATCAGGTACGGCAATAGGGGTGTTAGTCGACAGGTATTCCTTGATGTCGGCATGGTTAAAGCTTTCTTGTGCCATTAAGGAATGGCTGATTAAGCATATTATGAGGTGGATGGGATATAAATATTTCATAAAAGTAGATGGTTTTTAAATGTTAACTAAACAAGGGCAATTCAATAAAAAAGGTTGTACCTGTATTGTCTTTGCTTTCAAACCAAATTTTGCCTTGGTGTAGGGCTACGATTTTTTTGCAAATAGACAT
>JBEAZU010000251.1:0-3296 GCA_041169945.1 Bacteroidota bacterium | reverse complement strand
GAAAATCAATGTCAATTACTTGCATGAATTTTCAATAAAGTAGGCTCCCTTTTTAGTTTATACGCTTTAGTACTTAAACTTTAGCCAGAGATAAAAAATAATCTCTCCGTTAAAATTATATATACTATACAGACTTGCTAAATACATGTTGAGTCGGCACTGCGTCCCAATAACGTTGGTCTAGACACATCGCAATATTTCTCACAAAAGGCCTTCCTATGGTGGTAACTTTCACTTGAAAATCGTTGATTTCGACTAATGCATTGTTTTCAAATTCGCGTAATCGAGACACGAACATTTCCTTCATCTCCTCAGCAAGATTTGTTATATCTGTTTGATGTAAGCACATTAAATTTAATATATGTTGACGAATTACTAAATCTTCCCTTGTCAATAAATGTCCTTTTGTAAGCGGCAATTCATTTTGCTCAATACGGGCTTGGTATGCTTCTACTTCCTTCTCATTTTGCATAAATGCTCCCCAAGTATCGCTAATGCTCGACACACCTAATCCTAATAAAAACTTGGAAGCAGTGGTGGTATAGCCCATAAAATTACGGTGTAACACCCCATTTTCTTCTGCTATAAACAATTCATCTGAAGGTTTTGCAAAATGATCCATCCCAATTTCTTTGTATCGAAATGCCATCAATGCCTTTCTTCCAAATTCATACAAAGCTCTTTTTTCGTTTCCTGCAGGTAAATCGGCTTCAGAATAGCGACGTTGTCCAGCGCTTTTCCAAGGCACATGTGCATAGCTATAAAAAGCTATCCTATCGGGGTCAAGTTGTATCACATAATCAATGGTCATTTTCACACTTGCCAAGGTTTGGCTTGGCAAACCATAAATAATATCTATGTTAATACCAGTAAAACCAACAGCCCTGGCTTGGTCAATCACCGCTTTGGTTTGTTCAAAAGTTTGCATTCTATTGATCATCAACTGCACCGCTGGGTCAAAATCTTGTACCCCCACACTCAGTCGTTTAAACCCTAAATCTGCCAATACTTTTAATTGTGTAGCATTGGTATAATTGGGATGTACTTCAATGCTGAACTCATATTGAGGATGTAGGCTAACGCCTCCAAGAATAGTTGTCAATAATAATTGTAAATTGTCGGCACTAAAAAAAGAAGGTGTTCCACCACCCAAGTGCAGGTCTTTTAATATTGGTTTACGTCCTTCAAACAAGGCCAAATACATAACCCATTCTTTCAACAGTGATTGAATATAAGGTATTTCGACCGCATGATTTTTGGTGATGCGTTTATTACAGCCGCAATACGTACACAAGGCTTCACAAAATGGCAAATGAAGGTAAAGACTAATTTCTCCTTCGTTATCTTCAAATGCTTTCAGTACTTGGCCTTTCCAAATTGCCTCATTAATGGAATGGGTATCCCAAAATGGTACGGTTGGATAACTGGTATACCTTGGTGTTGGTACATCGTAGGTAGACAGCAGTGCTGAAAAAGAAGGAGGATTTGTCATGTCGCAAAGTTCAAACCGAATCAAATTTAAAAAAATGACATTTATCAGTTTTTATTGTGATTTATCCTAAGTTGACACTATTAGTATCAAGCAATTTATTAGGTTACGAAATAATAACTGGGCAAAAAAAATCCCGATTTTCATCGGGATTTTAAATAATCAGCTATTCTTTATTTTTTCTTTGCTTTTTGCATTTCTTCTTGGGCTTTCATTGCCTCCTGAAGTCTACCCATAAAACCACCTGATTTTTTGCTAGTGCCATTGGCATGGTTAATTTTATTGTCCATTAATTTTTGTTTGATTGAATCTTCATCTACAAACATTTTTATCACATACTGTTGGGCAATAGAAACAACGTTAGACACCAAATAATAATAGGTTAAACCAGCAGAAAGAGAGTTTAAGATAAACATAAACATCACTGGCATCACATAAGACATCACTTTCATAGGGCCTTGCACCGTACTTACTTGGTTATTCATCCAAGTGTATACAATGGTAGAAATGGTCATCAAAATAGTAAATAAACTCACATGAGAACCATAGCTTGGGATTTTAAATGGCAAAGTATACACCGAATCAAAGGAAGATAAATCATGTGCCCATAAGAATGATTGTTGACGTAAGTCAATTAAGTTAGGGAAAAAGGAGAACATCGCAATTAAAAAAGGTGCAGACAACAACATCGGCACACAACCACTTAAAGGATTCACCCCCACTTGTTGGTACAACTTCATGGTTTCTTGTTGTGTCTTGGTCATGTCATCACCTGTTTGCTCTTTAATGGCGTCAATTTCAGGTTTTAACACCCTCATTTTTGCCATCGACACATATGATTTGTAAGACAATGGGAACAATACCAATTTCAAAATCAGTACCAATAAAAAGATGATGATACCATAATTAGAGGTCATCATTTCTAATAAAGTAAAAATTGGGTAAATCACATACCTATTGATATGTTTAATAACAGGCCAGCCCAAATGCACATTGTCAGCATAATTAGCCGTTACATTTTTTAATATTTCCAGGTCATTTGGTCCAAAGTAAAAAGCTAATTTAGCCCCTTCTACAGCAGCTACCTCAGCAGCAGGAATGAATAAATTGGCCGACAAATCTTTGATAACCACAGAATCAGCTTCTGTACCAAGAGACTTTACATTTCCTTTTACAAAACCTTTTTCAGCAATAAAACCAATATTAAAAAATTTAGACTTCATTGCTACCCAATTTAGATTTGCTGGGATATCCGCCTTTTCTTCTTCTAAACTAGTTTCACTTAAATTGTCAAACTCACCATCTGCGAAATAATTGATGGTAGTAGTGATTTTGGTTTGGTTAATGTCTTTTTCAGTACGGTTAAATTTAACATTGGCAACAAATGGGATGGCTTCATTTTTAAGTGTCCCCTGCGCTAAATTTGTTTTTACAACATAATCAACTTTGTAACCATCAGTTGGTAAAACATAGGTTTGTTCAACCGTTTCCGTTGGCGAAACGGCTAAAGAAAACGTGATAGAATTCGCTGTTTGAGCACTCACCTTAAAATAAAGCTGAGATAAATCAATTAAAGATTGATGTGTTGGTAAACTAATCCCGAATTGAGCATTCGTTGAATCAATTAAAACCAAAGGTTTACCTTCAAATGTTTTAAAGTTTTTTAACAAAGCCCCTTTAATTCGTCCACCTTTTGTTGAAAAGGAAAGTCTAAGTTCTTTGTTTTCTAAAACAATTTCTTGGTCTACCCCAACTACCGCTGAAGCAAATTTTCCAAATTTAGACGCTGATGCTGCGATTAAAACCG
>JBEAZU010000250.1:0-8481 GCA_041169945.1 Bacteroidota bacterium | reverse complement strand
ACCAATACTTTTTGAATAATTGGTTTGTTGATTTGGGCATATTTATCAAAATTAAAAGAACTATTAAGTTGAATATAATCAAGGTTAAGTTCTTTAATTAAAAAATTGATTTTTTCTATGTTAAACTCTTTGGTTTCTCCTACTAATTTAACGCCTGATATCCAGCCAGTAATCGCATTTATTTCATCTATAGTTAAATAGGCTGGATCATCTTCATCCAAGGAAAAACCTATCATGTCTACACCCATTCCTGCGCTGTACCTTGCGTCGGTAAGATTACTGATATTGCCAACTTTAACCAGTGTTTTAAGTTTCATGCTTTAGGAAATTTGTTTGTGCTAACTTATATTCGCAAAATAACCTATAAATCCCGAATAATGCTTATTTTTGGATAATAATTTAGAAATACTTGCTTAGCGATGCTAGGCGAGCGTGTTTTTAATTTAATGGAGATAATTTCGCACGGTTAATAGATATTGAAATGAGTAAACATGGTAGAGTATTAGTAGCAATGAGCGGAGGGATTGACAGTTCCGTCGCTGCTGTCATGCTCCATGAACAAGGATATGAAGTCATTGGCATGACCATGAAAACCTGGGATTATGCAGGTGCTGGTGGGTCAAAAAAAGAAACGGGCTGTTGTAGCCTTGATTCGATCAACGATGCCCGTGAAATAGCCGTAAATTTAGGCTTCCCTCATTATATCCTTGATATCAGAGAGGAATTTGGGGATTCGGTCATCGATCATTTTACAGATGAATATTTGGCGGGTCGCACGCCTAACCCTTGTGTTTTATGCAATACCCATATCAAATGGGATGCTTTATTAAGAAGGGCTGATAAGCTTGATTGTGAGTGGATTGCTACCGGTCATTATGCCAACGTGCGTGCAGAAAACAATAGGTTTGTATTGAGCAAAGGTATTGACGAAAATAAAGACCAATCTTATGCCCTTTGGGGTGTTTCTCAGGAAAGTCTGAGTAGAACCATGTTGCCGCTTGGTCATTTACGTAAATCGGAAATTAGGCAAATGGCTACGGACAGGGGATTTCATGCTTTGGTCAATAAATCTGAGAGTTATGAAATATGTTTTATCCCCGACAACGATTACAGAGGCTTCTTAAAACGTCGTGTGCCTGGCTTGTCTGAACAAGTAGCAGGAGGGGAATATGTATTGTTAGATGGTACCGTAGTGGGTACACACGAAGGGTATCCTTTTTATACCATAGGTCAACGTAGGGGTTTAGGTATTGCTTTAGGGTTTCCTGCCTTTGTAGTTGAAATTCAAAAAGATAATAATAGGGTAGTACTAGGTAATTTAGAAGATTTGGCTCGAAATGGGGCTTGGGTGAGTAAATTAAACATGGTAAAATATGAAAATTTACTCCATACCAATATGCAATCGATTACCAAAATACGTTACAATGACGATGGCTCTCCGTCTAAAATTCAACAAATTGGCGATCGTATGAAGGTTGATTTTGATATCAACGTAAGTGCCATTACACCAGGACAAGCGGCTGTGTTTTATGAAGGAGACGATGTGATTGGAGGTGGTTGGATAGAAGCAAGTTACATCGTATAACAAAATTGGATATATAAATACATGGATACATTAATGCGTTTGAAATCATTGATTGCTGTTGCTTGTTTAGCAATATTTTTAGTGGCCTGTAACCAAAATAAATCTTCAGAGCTGATTAATCCTGGCTATGATTATTATCCTTTAGCAAAAGGAAATTATGTAGTGTACGATGTGAAAAATATTGTGTACAACGTAATTGGTACAGTCGATACCTTTAATTATCAATTGAAAGAATTAATAAGTGATACCAATACTGCTCCTAATGGCGCCTCTAGTTCGTTCAAAATTATGCGTTACAAACGTAATTTACCAACAGAAGAATGGGGCTTAGATTCGGTATGGCAGGTTTGGAGAAATAATAATGTATTGGTGAAAAATGAAAATGGCATTTCATTTATTAAATTAACCTTCCCACTTAAAAATGCGCTAAAATGGAATGGCAATACTTTTAACAACCGAGAGGCTGAAACGTATGAAACGAGAATGACCGTTTCCTATATCAATGGGAAATATTTCGACAATATTGCTGCTGTAGTCGCAAAAGATTCCTTACCTATTAATTTTGTTAACAGAGATTTTCGTGTTGAATATTATGCTAAAAATGTGGGGCTTGTTTATAAAGAGTGGCAATCATACATATACGATCAGGCCACTTTAGGCAAATTTAAAATTGAAACGGGCAGTCATTATGTGCAACAAATTTCAACCTATGGCAAAGAATAAATTTTATATAGTTTTTATTTTGATTTCCCTCATCGGGATGGCTAATGTGAATGCGCAAGTATTTCATTATTATTATGTGCAATTAAATGATAAAAATCATTCTCAATTTACGATTGATCAACCGCAAGATTTTTTAAGTCAACGTGCTTTATTGCGAAGAACAAACCAACAAATTGACCTCAACAGTACTGATATACCCGTTTCACAGTATTATATTGATTCACTCCAAAAACTAGGTTTTAATGTTTGGTTAAAATCCAAATGGTTAAATGCTTTGGTGATTTATACTGATACTTCTTCTATTAAACAACTTGCCAATCAGTCTTTTGTATCCTCACACCAACGGCTTTCGAGGCTGTCGTCTGAGGGTAGTTCGTTTTCTCCATTAAAATCTATACAACAAAATAATGCCATGGCGATTAACTATGGCAATGCTTCAAATCAAACGACCATGATTGGCATTGACCAGATGCATAAAGATGGCTTTGCAGGGCAAGGGATGCATGTTGCCGTATTTGATGCCGGTTTTAACAAGGCCAATCAATTAAAAGTATTTGACTCCTTGTTTGTCAATAACCGAATCTTAGGCACCTATGATTTTGTTAAAAAAGAAACATCTGTTTATGAAGACCACGAGCATGGTATGCAAGTGTTGTCGGTATTGGCAGGGTATAGTGAGGGTAATTTAGTTGGAGGAGCCTATAAAGCTTCTTTTTATTTGTTAAGAACCGAAGATAACGGTTCTGAATCGCCTTTAGAGGAATTTAATTGGGCTGTAGCAGCTGAATTTTCAGACAGTATTGGGGTAGATGTAATTTCTTCTTCTCTAGGGTATACCGATTTTGATACATTGAGTCTTTCTCATCAATATAGTGAGTTTAATGGTAAAACTACCATTGCTGCCCGTGCGGCAAAAATGGCGGCGCGCAAAGGAATATTGGTTTGCGTTTCGGCGGGCAATGATGGGGCAAATGCTTGGAAACATATTTCAACGCCAGCCGATGCGGATTCAATTATCACGGTAGGAGCAGTCGATAGCCAAGGGAAATATGCTTATTTTAGTTCTATAGGCCCAAGTGCTGACCATAGAATTAAACCCGATTTGGCCTCCAAGGGTTTGGGGGCCTGGATGGCAACCACTTCTGGGAGTTTTGTTGCTGGGAACGGGACCTCGTTTTCTTGTCCCATTTTATGTGGTTTGGCAACGGGGTATTGGGCTGCTTTTCCGCATTTAACTAGCCAAGAGGTGATTCAAAATTTAAAACTTTCGGCCAGCCAATACCTTACGCCAGATAATTATTTGGGTTATGGGATCCCTCATTACACCAAAGCAAAAAATATAGTAATGGGAGATGTGAACATGACCAATGCTTTGATGTATGTGTTGTTTCCTAATCCTCTAGTTGAAAATAGTGTATTGTCCATCAGGATGTTAGACTCTTTGAGTGAAGTGATGGTTTTGGTGTATCAAGCGGATGGTTCCTTGGTGCTGACAAAGCCGGTAACCCAAATCGGAAACGATATTTTACTCGATGTTTCCTCCTTAACCAAAGGGGTATATTTTTTAAAGGTGCAGAATGCAAATCAAAGTAAAACAGTGCCTTTTGTGAAATAATGTTTTAACTAGGGTTTGCTGAAAAAGCAAGAAATAAGGAGTGTTGAGTGTTGAGTTTTTAATGTTGAGCAAAGTAGTAATTGCTAATTATCAATAATTGTATCAACCTGCAACAAATCCTATAGAACCATCAATTCCTTAGTTCCCATAAAAATCGTGTAAGCCAGAAAATGCATCATCAGCGTTTATCCGCATAATCTGCTCCATCTGTGTTCAATTTTTAAATGAATGGCACGCAGATGATACGGATTTGGCGAATTGCGTTAGGGATAGAAGCATTGTTTGAGCTTCCCGAAAAAATCGGGACGAGTGCTGTTAGCCCGACCCGCCACGGCGGGGAACGCCCAAGAAATGAATAACTTATGTATATTTTTTTAATCAAATTGGTGCAACGCTTTATTGAAATAGATTCATATACCCTTGCATTTAAACCTTTAAAATAACGCTTAAATAACTAATATTCAGTAATTAAACACTTTTTCAGCAGAAGACCCTAATTAGCAATTTATTACCTTTCTACTTTACATTCTTTTACTCAACATTCAACATTTAAAAACTCAACACTCCTTATTTGTTGCTTTTGAGTTTTTTAGCAAGTCCTATTTAAGCGTTTGCCCTGATCGTTGATGTTCAATTTGTCAACACGAGCTTCAATAGTTAAATTTCGATAATTTTGCGGGGTACTTTTTTAGTCTGTTTTTTTCAAATTCAAAAAAAGTTTTTCCTAAGTTTTTCATAAATGGGAAAGCAATGGTTTCATACTCATATTTACCATCATTTAAAATGTCGTCTTTGTTCGCATAGATAACCGCCGACAACATGAATTCTATATTTTCTTTGTAATCAACGATATACGCGACGTCAGTCACAAATCCATAAGCCAGTCCTACTTTGTTGAAAATCCTCAAATTCGTATCTATCAATTCATTATTGGTCCCAAACATCAGGTATTTCCTACAAGCATCGTAATAACCATTGGCAGGGTTAAAGGAATTGATTTTACATTCTTTAGGATACATACTTAATTGTTGTCGTACAAAATGTAAGGTAGTATCCGACAGCAATAAACCATTTTGAGCACTATCAATAAGCATGATTTTTTTTAGTAAATCGTGTATTTCTGGTAATGACACATAATTGTCATCACTAAAATCAAAGGCTTGCGGTACGATTTTTCCTCCCAATAATTGTCCTTTCCCTATTTTAATGGGGGATAAGGGGGCTTTTTTAACAGGCTGCCATTGTATTTCACGTTGTTGGTATATGGTTTTTCCGCTTGAATCAACCAAGAAGAAAGGTTTAGTTCGCCTACTGACGATGGTATCTGTTTTGGCAAATCGTTGTGTAATGCGCGATTGCTGAAAACCCAAGCTATTCATCCTGTCGTGGATATATGAAGGCGTGGCCAATTCAAATAAAGTATTTGCTGCCTGGTTATCACTCACGACCAATGCTTTATTGATGTATTGGGCAATGCTTAAACATTGCTTTTTTTTGAATATTGAATCTTGTGCAAATGACAAAGAGTCTTTTTGGTAACAAAATTTTAGTTGCATAGGCAACGCTTTGGCTTGCAACTGTTCTAAGGCAAAAACAGTGAAGGGCAGCTTCACGATACTTGCTGGGTAGAAATAGTCGTTTTCTTCAATTCTATAAAAATAATCTTTAAAACTTGGTTTATTGTTGGCATCTCGATCAATTTGGGTATACACTATTTGTATTTTATATTGATCGGCATGGGATAAGAAGTGTTCAAAAAAGGAAGGATTACTGGTGTGTAACAATTGAGGAATAAGGTCATAGTTTTGTTGAGCTATTCCATTAATAGTGAAAAAGAGGAAAAAGAGAGGGATTATTTTTTTCATTTTAAGAACAAGCAAATCAATGCTATAAATTGTTTCATAATTTTCTTCACAAAGATTATTCATTTTTGCTGTATTTTACTTTTTAAATGATATTTTTGAGAAATAAGTTTATAACTAGTCAAAAAAATAATCATGGTTAAAATTAATATCATCATCGTATTGGCAGCTGCCTTAATACCCATGGTTTTTGGGTTTATATGGTACAATCCCAAAGTTATGGGCAATGTTTGGATGAAAGCAGCGGGGCTTGAGGAAGAAAAAATGAAAGAAGCTAACATGCCTTTGATTTTTGGACTTTCCTTTTTGTTTAGTTTCTTTTTGGCATTCGCCATGCAATTTATGGTAATCCATCAATTTCATTTAGGCTCTATTTTGTTAGGGGAAGAAGGTTTAAATGATCCTAACAGCGCATTAGGACTTTATGTGAAAGCATTTATGGAAAATTATGGAGACAATTACCGTACCTTTAAGCATGGTGCTTTTCATGGTTTTTTGGGTGGCTTTACCTTGGCATTGCCAATGATTGGCACCAATGCCTTGTTTGAAAGAAAAGGATGGAAATACATCGCCGTTAATGTTGGCTATTGGACCATTTGCATGACATTGATGGGAGGCATCATCTGTGCTTTTACCTAGTATTGATGACAAAGTAAATTAATGGCGTGTTGACGAATGCTTTTTGTGAATTCATGTTAAATGAAGATGAAACCAAAGCAAAAAAGAAGATTGCTATCGCTTACGCTCGTCAATCAATATCGTTAAATAATGGTACGTTCATTTGAATTTACGGAAATTATGCATTAATTTTCCGATTCAGTTTATATATAAAACTTTACTATGCTTAATAAATATAGTTCAAAGCTTACGCAAGATGTAGATCAGCCCGCTTCACAAGCGATGTTGTATGGAGCAGGTTTTTCTGATGAGGATATGAAAAAAGCCCAAGTGGGTATTGCCAGCACTGGTTATGAAGGCAATACTTGCAATATGCACCTTAATGGTTTGGCGGCTATTGTAAAAAAAGGCGTTCAAAATGCAGGCTTAAAAGGATTGATTTTTAATACCATAGGGGTAAGTGATGGGATGTCAATGGGAACCAATGGCATGTCTTATTCACTTCCTTCTCGTGACGTGATTGCTGATTCCATTGAAACAATTGCTGGTGCCCATTTTTATGATTCATTGGCCACTATTGTTGGTTGTGATAAAAATATGCCGGGAGCTATCATTGCTATGTCTCGTTTAAACCGTCCATCTATCATGGTGTATGGTGGCACGATTCATTCTGGTTATTACAAAGGTGAAAAGTTGAATATTGTTTCGGCATTCGAAGCTTTAGGAAAAAAATATACAGGTCAAATCTCTGACGAAGACTTTAAAGGGGTTATCAAAAATTCTTGTCCGGGTGCAGGCGCTTGTGGGGGAATGTATACCGCCAATACCATGGCTTCTGCCATTGAAGCATTAGGGATGAGTTTGCCTTATAGTTCTTCTGCGCCAGCAACGAGCGATAAAAAAGCAGGAGAGTGTTTAAGTGTTGGTGCTTATTTGAATATTTTACTTGAAAAAGATATTAAGCCAAGTGATATCATCACGGCTGAATCTATTCAAAATGCCTTGGTGGTAGGCATGGTTTTAGGAGGATCAACCAATTTGATCCTACATTTCTTAGCCATTGCCAAATCGGCCAATATCAAATTAACGCTACAAGACATTCAAAAATTAAGTGATAAAACCCCCTTGTTAGCTGATTTAAAACCCAGCGGTAAATACATGATGGAAGATTTAGATGCCATTGGTGGCGTACAATCTATCATGAAAATGTTGGCTGCGGAAGGTTTATTACATCTTGACTGTATGACCGTAACCGGTAAAACAGTGAGAGAAAATTTAAAAGAGGCTCCTGATTTACCTGCAGGACAAGATATTATTTACCCTTTGTCTAAACCTATTAAATCGACCAGTCACCTTCAAATGCTTTATGGTAATATTGCCATTGATGGTTCAGTAGCAAAAATTACTGGCAAAGAGGGGGAATTTTTCGAAGGTCCTGCGAGGGTATATACTTCGGAAGAGGACTTGAATGCGGGGATTATTAACAAAGAAATTCAAGCAGGCGAAGTAATCGTGATTGCTTATGTGGGTCCTAAGGGTGGTCCTGGAATGCCTGAAATGCTTAAGCCAACTTCTCTTTTAATGGGAGCAGGTTTAGGAGACAAGGTGGCCTTGATTACTGATGGTCGTTTCTCTGGAGGAACACACGGTTTTGTAATCGGTCACTTATCACCAGAAGCCATTGAAGGCGGTACTATTGGCTTAGTTCAAAATGGGGATATCATTACCATTGATACCGCCAACAATAAAATTAACGCACAAGTATCTGAAGAAGAATTTGCCGCACGTAGAGCAAGATGGGTAAAACCTCCTTATCGAGTTACAAGTGGTTCTTTATACAAATACATTAAAAATGTTTCTTCAGCTTCTTTAGGCTGTGTTACTGATTTATAATCAATTAAATTTGTCCTTTATTAAAGGCTTATGAAAATAAAACTAAGAGGAGCTGACTACGTTGTTAAAATCCTTGAACTGTTAGAAGTTGATTCATTGTTCGCTTACCCAGGCGGAGCGGTATTGCCTATTTACGATGCCCTTGCCAATGGTAATGTAAAAGATATTTTAGTACGACATGAGCA
>JBEAZU010000249.1:0-3459 GCA_041169945.1 Bacteroidota bacterium | reverse complement strand
ATAGCGTTATATATCCGTGAAAATTTACTAAATCCGTATCATCTGCGTGCCATTAATTTATTCTTTAAACAATAAATAAATGGCACGCAGATTGAGCAGATTATGCGGATAAACGCTGATTATGCTTCTTTGCATCTTCTATTAATTCAACTAAAACCACCATTTAAATGCGTTTGCCCTGAATCAAGTGCAAGACTATTTGGATTTTGTTTTAATATGTTTTACACGAGTTGTCTAAAATATTAAAAGGAGAAAGGATTTAATGCGCTTTTAAAAATATAATGCAGCAATAGTAAGATTTGGGCGTGCCCACCGTGCCGGACCAGACTATCCATTGCATACCTCGCTTCGCTTGGGGCTTTTCATTCCTATCCTTCACGCCAAGTACCTACTAATGTTGTGCTAAAGGCTAGATTAAAATTTATTGGCATTTTTCAGCATACCCAATTTATAACCCATAACAATTCACATAACAATTCAATAGAAGCCTATTTTAATTTAAAACTTATCATTTGTTGCTTTTGAGTTTTTCAGCAAACCGTAGGTAACTTGACTATTATTTTGATACAGTATTTTCTTAATTATTGGTCTCGTGGTACGGGCAAACGTTATTTCTATTATCAAAATTATAAGTTTCAATTTGAATGTATACAAAAAGAAGAGAGCGCTCAGATTCCAAGAAAATCGTGACAAAATCACTTCCTCGAAACGAATAACAGGCAAGCCTTGCAAAAATAATATAATTTGCAGGAGATGTAATTACCTATAAAGGTTACACACTAATGAAGTATTTTTGAGTTTTGTCAGTAGGCCCTATTTAACAAATATCATTTTATACATATCTCATTCAAGCCAAAAAATAAACGTATAAAAACAAAAATTTACACTTATCCATAAAAAGCATTGCTAGCCTCCCCAATACAGATATTTTAAAGGCAAAAAAAGGAGTACAAATGCACATTATTAGGAATATTAAAAATATAATTTTTTATAGTCAAAAAAACGCCTAGATTTGTATGGCAAAAGGGTACCCATAAAATCTTTTTGCATAATGACCTCAGGACAATCCAAATTTCTATTCGAAGCACTCACTTACGACGACGTACTTCTATTGCCTGCCTACTCCGAAGTACTCCCTCGCGATACAGACACCAGAACAAAATTAACCAGAAACATCACCATCAATATTCCATTGGTAGCTGCTGCTATGGATACCGTTTCTGAATTTCAGATGGCAGTGGCCATGGCCCAAGAGGGCGGCATTGCTTTCATCCACAAAAATATGAGCATCGAAAAACAAGCGGAACAAGTTCGCAAAGTGAAGCGCTCTGAAAGTGGTATGATCACTGACCCAATTGTTTTACCTGATACAGCCATCATGGAAGACGCCCTTAAAATTATGCGTGAGCATAAAATTGGTGGTATTCCGGTGGTAAATGCTCAAAAACAACTTGTAGGAATTTTAACAAGTCGTGATTTGCGTTTCCAAAAAAACATGTCTAAACCTGTTACTGAAATCATGACCAAAGACAAATTGGTGACGGCTTTAGAAGGCTTTGATATGGAAACTGCTGAAGACATTCTGCAAGAACATAAAATTGAAAAATTGCCTATCATCAATACCAAAGGTGAATTGGTAGGATTAATTACTTATAGAGACATTATCAAACGCAAAGACAGACCAAATGCATGTAAAGACAGTTTTGGTCGTTTGCGTGTAGGTGCTGCAGTTGGTGTAACGGCCGATTTAATTGAAAGAATCACCGCCTTAAAAAATGCAGGTGTTGATGTCGTAAGCATCGATACAGCGCATGGTCATTCTAAAGGAGTGATTGATGCCCTTAAAAGTGTAAAACAAAAATTCCCTGACTTAGAGGTTATTGTAGGCAATATTGCTACAGCAGAAGCAGCCATAGCCTTGGTTGCCGCGGGTGCTGATGCCATTAAAGTTGGCGTGGGGCCTGGCAGTATTTGTACCACAAGAATTATTGCAGGTGTAGGTATGCCTCAACTTTCTGCCGTGTATGAAGCAGCCAAAGCCATTGAAGGTTCAGGCGTTCCTATTATTGCTGATGGTGGCATTCGTTTTTCTGGAGATTTGGTAAAAGCCATTGCTGGTGGTGCAAGCAGCATCATGATTGGTTCTTTATTGGCCGGAACAGAAGAAGCACCTGGCGTTGTCATTATTTTTGAAGGAAGAAAGTTCAAAACCTATAGAGGAATGGGCTCTTTGGAAGCCATGGAAGATGGTTCAAAAGACCGTTATTTTCAAGATGCAGAAGATGATGTTAAAAAATTAGTGCCTGAAGGAATTGTGGGAAGAGTGCCATACAAAGGCATGGTCGCAGAAGTATTGTACCAATTGGTAGGAGGGCTAAAAGCAGGAATGGGCTATTGTGGATCATCCAATATTGAAAAATTGAAAGAGGCTAAATTTGTAAAAATCACTTCTGCTGGGGTAAGAGAAAGTCATCCGCATGATATTCAGGTAACTAGAGAAGCACCAAATTATTCTTCTAGATAGTGCTTGCGTTTATATTTGTCAGTTTAAAGTTGTCAGTATACAGTTTACAGTTCAGCGATTTGTAGTCTATAAAAATAGGCTACAAATCCATTGGGTAAAATTAAAAATTTCTGTACCATCAATGGATAATGGCAATGGTAGAAGACAAGTGCTGTGGATTAAATTTGACAAACGCGAAAGTCTACAAAATTCGTTCAAGCTATTTTCCATAAACAAAAAACTGACAACGTTAGACTAACAACTCTAAACTAACAACTGATCAATGTTTTCAAAATCAAACATGTCCAAAAGCTACATTCTGTTATCCTTGATAGCATGGATGTCTGCGGCTATGTTTGACACGGTATGTTTGTTTGGCGTTAACAACCATGTCAATTTTTTTATTCCAGTCATTTTCAAATCGGTATCTATCAATATTTTTCTCATCGGAACCATGTTGTTTTTTAAACTTGAAATTGGCTCTGTACAAAATCTAAATTTCAGGGAAATGTTATGGAAAACATTCCTTACTGCTGCTGCCAGCATCCTGGTCATTTCTACCATTAAACTTTTTGCAGGTTTAATGAAAGACACGGTCATGGAAAGCAATACCCTCATTACCAATCTTTTTTACAATATCAATGCTGCGTTTATTACTATATTTTTAGCCAATTCTTTCTATGTGTTTAAACGATTAGTACTGTATCAAAAAACAAAATTGATACAACAATTCTGGAACATATTTGAAATCACCCTCTACATTGTGACGGTTTTCAACTTTTTTGATGTAGAACAAATTAGTCAAGAATATTTATTTTTATTAGTGCCTTTAGCCATCAGTGCCTTTGTATTGGCCTTTAATGTGCGCTGGATTCCCTATTTGAATTTCAACCATAAATTACAATGTATATTGCTATTGACCCTCATATTAGCCATTTCTGCCATTTTTGTTGACT
>JBEAZU010000248.1:0-3707 GCA_041169945.1 Bacteroidota bacterium | reverse complement strand
AAGACCTTGACAAAATTGTTCAGGTCTACGAAGCCTATAAAGACATTAATGATAAAGTTGCGCAGGCTAGAATAATTTTAGAAACAGAAAAAGACCCTGATTTTAGAGACTTAGCCAAAGGTGAACTCGAAGAGTTACTTCCAAGAATTCCTGAAATGGAAGATGAAATCAAAAGTATGCTCGTTCCTAAAGATCCTAATGATAGTAAAAATATCATTTTGGAAGTTCGAGCTGGTGCTGGTGGAGATGAAGCCTCTATTTTTGCGGGTGATATCTTTAGAATGTACCAACGTTTTTGTGATAAAATGGGTTGGAAAATGGATATCATTGACTTCAACCTAGGGACCTCTGGTGGCTATAAAGAGGTGATTTGCAATGTTTCAGGAGAAGATGTGTATGGCATGATGAAGTGGGAATCAGGTGTACATCGCGTTCAAAGGGTTCCTGCTACCGAAGCACAAGGTCGTGTGCATACTTCTGCTGCTTCAGTAGCGGTATTGCCAGAGGTAGATGATGTGGAGATTGTCTTAAATATGGGTGATATTAGAAAAGATTTCTTTTGTTCTTCTGGAGCAGGTGGGCAATCGGTTAATACTACTTATTCTGCCGTTAGACTTACCCATATTCCTACTGGTACCGTGGTGCAATGCCAAGATGAGCGTTCTCAAATTAAAAATATGGACAGGGCCATGAAGGTACTGCGTTCTAGGATTTATGAAATTGAGTTAGCCAAACACAATGAAGAAATCGCAGGTCAACGTCGTACCATGGTTGGCAGTGGTGATCGTTCCGACAAAATTAGAACGTACAATTATCCTCAAGGAAGGGTTACCGATCATAGAATTGGCTATACCGTTTATAATTTACCGACCGTTATGGAAGGAGAAGTGGGCGAATTTATGAACCAACTTCGTATGGCCGATAATGCTGAAAAACTTAAAGAAGGCGCCTCTATCTAAAAATATGCAAAGAATTATTTCTAATATATAGCTCAGTCATTAGAAATTATTATAAATTTGATTTATTAACATTAATTCAACCTTTACCATGACTTCAATCAGAAAAACTATCTTAGCTTTAACGCTCATTTCAGCCATATTTGCAGTTGTATCTTGCGGAAGTAAATACAATAACACAAAGTTTAAAGACCCTAACGAAGGCAATACCCATGTGTATGGTGTTGATTCTTCTGCCTTAAATGGTGAAGTGGCTCCAGCGGAAGTAGCAAAATAATGCTTTAGTTTACAGTTTATAGTTTGCAGTAGTTGTGTACTTCCGTAAACTATAAACTTTAACTTTACTCATGAAAATAGCCATAGTAATTAATACGTCTTGGAATATTTATAACTTCAGAATGGGGCTAGTCAAAAAGCTCCAAGACGAAGGACATGAAGTGGTGGCAATAGCACCTGTTGATGACTATTCCGCAAAATTAGTGGCAGAAGGTTGTGAGTTTGTACCCATTTCCATGGAGAATAAAGGAACAAATCCAATCAAAGATTTTTTATTAATACTCAAGTATGTGTTCATTTTTTTGAAAGTCAAACCCGATTATGTTTTACAATACACCGTTAAGCCCAATATTTATGGTACTATTGCAGCCAAAATTGTAGGTATTCCAACCATTAATAATGTGTCAGGTTTAGGGACCATTTTTTTACACCACAACCTTGTCTCAAAAATTGCAAAATTACTGTATAAGTTTGCTTTCAAATTTCCCAAACGCGTTTTCTTTCAAAATACAGACGACCAAGAATTGTTTATTGCCAATGGATTAATAGATCGTAATATAACTGATGTTTTGCCTGGTTCAGGGGTGAATTTGGCTAAATATATACCTATTAATTTCCAAAGAAACGAACCCTTTGTGTTTATATTTATCGCACGCCTGCTTTATGATAAAGGTTTGGTTGAATATGTCGAAGCCATTAAGTTATTGCAACAGCAAAAGATCAACGCGAAATTTCAAGTGTTAGGGTTTACTGATTTTGAAAGTAAATTAGGTGTTTCACAATCTCTGTTAGATAGTTGGGTATTAGAAGGCTATATCGACTATAAAGGGCATACCTCAGATGTGATTCCCTTTATAAATGCGGCAGATTGTGTTGTATTGCCTTCTTACCGTGAGGGTACCCCTAAAACTTTAATTGAATCGCTGGCATTGTCAAAACCAATTATTACAACCAATGTGCCCGGTTGTAAAGAAACAGTAATTGAAGGCGAAAACGGGCTATTATGTGAAGTAAAGAATCCCCAAGATTTGGCCAATAAGATGCTTCAAATCTATAAGATGGATAATAGTGAATTAAATTATATGGGGCAAAATGGCAGAAAATTGGCTGAAATAAAATTTGATGAAAAAATTGTCATAAAAAAGTACTTAGATATTATAAACTAAGACAAAAATTCATTTTTATTTCGAATAAACCTCTTAAATTTGAGGGAATCAAACCGCGAAGTGGAATGGAATTTAGAAAAACAAAAATTGAAGGTCTTATTGAAGTTTTCCCACAGATTTTAGAAGACGAAAGAGGTATTTTTTTTGAATCATACAGTGAAAAGAAATTTCAAGAGGCTGGTCTTGATCTTAAATTTGTACAAGACAATCAATCATTTTCAAATAAGGGTGTGTTAAGAGGATTGCACTTTCAAAGAAATCCACATGCACAAGGAAAATTAGTGAAAGTGTCTTTAGGGAAAGCCCTAGATGTCGCGGTAGATATTAGGAAAAACTCTCCTACCTTTGGTCAATACGAAACCTTCATCCTTGATCCAATTAGACATAATATGGTCTATATCCCAGAAGGGTTTGCGCACGGTTTCGTGGCACTTGAAGATACGATATTGAGTTATAAATGTACCCATGGCTACCACAAACCATCAGAATGCGGTATCATTTGGAATGACCCAACGTTGGGAATTGACTGGACAATAACTACTCCAACCATTTCATCGAAAGATGCAGAATTGTTTACTTTACAAGAGCTAATCGAAAAGGAATTAACATTCTAATGAAAATAAGATATAACTTAATTATTGCAATCGCTTTACTTATCGGCTTTTCTAGCTGTGGGGTATACAATCAAAATTTAATGTTTAAAACAGTTGATGACAAGTCTATTGTTGGAGATTCTATTGTGAAGAAAATTGCAGAAACTGAAGGCAATTATTTGATTCATCCTTCAGACTTGATTGAATTGAAAGTTTATACCAATAATGGGGAACGTTTGGTAGACCCAAATTCAGAATTTAGCACTACGGGCATTGGTGGTGGAGGCAGTGGTGGTGTTGGTACGCAAGCCAATTATATTCAATACAATGTTTTGGCCAATGGTACAGTAGTTTTGCCTATGGTTGGCCCTGTTGCTGTGGAAGGATTTACCAAAAGTCATTTAGATAGTGTACTTCAATTAAAGTATGCCCAATTTTACCAAGATGTATTTGTGACTACAAAATGTGTCAACAGAAGAGTAATTGTTTTGGGGGCTGCAGGTGGTATTGGTAATTTAAGTGGACAAGTAGTTCCCTTGCTAAATGAAAAAATGCATTTAATTGAAGTTTTGGCTTTAGTTGGCGGATTGGATCTTCAAGCAAAGTCTTATAATATAAAGTTAATTAGAGGTGATTTGTCAAATCCAACGGTGGAGGTAATCAACTTATCGACCATTGAAGGCATGAAAAAATCAAATTTAAACGTGCAGCCCAAT
>JBEAZU010000247.1:0-5012 GCA_041169945.1 Bacteroidota bacterium | reverse complement strand
ATGGTGCGCAATCTTTGAGTGTAAAAGCATATAGCAACAATGCCCAAAACATTGTAGTGAAAGGCAATTTTGAGATGGTTAGGGTAGTTGATATAATGGGAAATGAAATCTACAAAGGCACTTCAAATAGTATTCCTGTACAACAAGCAGGGATGTATTTGGTAGAAGTGTTGTCGAGCAATAGCACTGAAACCGTAAAAGTAATGGTGAATTAGAAATTCATTATACTTGTACATTGCTACAGTACCCACAATTTTCTAACAGATATAGAAAATTGTGGGTATTTTTTGCTGAAATAATAGCCCTTCGGGATTACTTGATATGAATCCCCAAGCATTAAATCCCTGTAAGGGTAATCTTATTTTAGGGTGAAATTATTAATTTGTGATTGATAAAATAAAAGTGTATTTTTGACGTCTTATAAATTATGCTTAGAAGAATATTTACATATATTTCCCTATTATTAGTACTTGTTTTTACATCCTGTAGCAAGTTCTCGAGACTGCAAAAAAAAGGCAGTGTTCAAGAGCGTTATAATGGTGCCATCGAGTATTATAATAATAAAGACTATTACAGAGCAGGTGTGTTGTTGGAAGATTTGATTCCATTGATAAAAGGTACTGCTGAAGCAGAAAAAACACAGTTGTACTACTCTTATTGCCAATTTAATCAGAAACAATACGTGTTGAGTTCTTATTATTTCAACAGGTTTACGGAAACATTCCCTCGAAGCGAATATGTGGAAGAAGCGATGTTTATGAACGTGAAATCTTTGTACTTAGATTCACCTATTTATAGCTTAGACCAAACCAATACCTACAAAGCCCTTGATGAAGTACAGGTTTTTTTTACCAAATACCCCTATTCAAAATTTGCGGAAGAATGCAATAAGATTGTAGATGAATTGAGGTCTAAATTAGAAAAAAAGGCCTATGAACAATGCAAATTGTACTATAAAGTAAGTGATTACAAAGCGGCGGTAATTTCATTTGACATCTTCAAAAAAGACTTCTCAGAATCAGTTCATAACGAAGAATTTGCGTATTTTAAATTAGATGCGCAATATCAATTGTCTTTGATTAGTATAGAAACAAAAAAAATGGCTAGATTTGAACAAGCCGTAGAGTTTTATTTAAACATGGTGGATAAATATCCAAACTCTAAATACCTCAAACAATCAGAAACCATTTATGCTGATTGTGTGAAACATATCGAAAAAATTAAAAACAAATCTTAATTCAATATACACATGGCACAACCATCGATTATCACTCGTGACATCAATAAAATTGTTGAACCAACTGGAAATATTTACGAATCAGTGTTGGTAACTTCAAGAAGAGCACGTCAAATTGCTGTTAAAGTAAAGGAAGAGCTAAGCGGTAAACTTGCTGAATTTGCTTCTACTGTGGATAATTTGGAAGAAATTTTTGAAAATCGTGAGCAAATTGAAATCTCTAAATATTATGAAAGAATGCCTAAGCCATCAGCTTTAGCATTGGAAGAATTTTTAGATGGTAAATTGACTTTCAGAATTCCTGAAGAAAACGCTCAATAGTGTTAGTGGTCAGTTTGTTTCCATACGACAAGCAAAATGACCTTTTCCTAAAATTTGACAAATTAGAATGTTGAAGGGTAAAAAAATATTACTGGGTATTACTGGTAGTATTGCTGCCTATAAATCAGCTATACTTATTCGTGAGCTCAAAAAGGTAGGGGCAGAGGTTCAGGTTATTTTAACTGAAGCTGCCGCTACTTTTATTACGCCTTTAACCCTCGCTACCCTTAGCGAAAATCCTGTTTTGATGCATTTTGCTGATGCCGAAACAGGTGTTTGGAACAGCCATGTGGAACTTGGTCTTTGGGCCGATGTGTTTATAATTGCGCCTGCTACGGCCAATACCATTGCCAAGATGGCTACCGGAGAGTGTGACCATTTACTTTTAGCCACCTACCTTTCGGCCAAATGTCCTGTGTTAATTGCTCCTGCCATGGATTTGGACATGCATCAACACCCAACTTTTATCCAAAATATTCAACAATTACAATCTTACGGTAACCATATCATTGATTCAACTTTTGGGGCTTTGGCAAGTGGTTTAATTGGGCAAGGACGAATGGCCGAACCAGAAGATATCGTGGTTTACTTACAACAGTTTTGGACAAACGCTCATAGTTTAAATGGTTTAATTGCTTTGGTAAGTGCTGGTCCAACCCAAGAAGCGATAGATCCTGTGCGTTATATTAGCAATCATTCTACCGGTAAAATGGGTTATGCTTTGGCTGAAGCCTTGGCTAAAAGAGGTGCATCAGTTATTTTAGTGACTGGGCCAACGTCAGGCCATATTTACGATAAACGTATTCAGGTAATAGAGGTACTGTCTGCTGATGAGATGTTTACTGCCATGGATACTCATTTTTCAAAAGCGGCTGTCGTAATCTTTGCTGCCGCAGTAGCCGATTATACCCCACTAAAAAAAGAAACCGATAAAATTAAGAAAAGTGAAAATACGCTCACGTTAACACTTGTTAAAACCAAAGACATTGCCTATGAACTAGGACAAAAGAAACAAGCACATCAGGTTTTGGTTGGTTTTGCGTTAGAAACAAATAATGAAGTGGCCAATGCAAAGGCTAAAATGAGTCGTAAAAATTTAGATTTCATGGTTTTAAACTCGCTTAATGATGAAGGGGCCGGCTTTGGTCATGATACCAATAAGGTTACTATTTTTGGCGAAAATAATACCAGCACTACTTTTCCGTTAGCTTCTAAAAAAAACTTGGCAACAGACATTATTCAATACGTGATTACAAATTCTGATCAGCTATGAAAAATTTAAAATTTCTCTTTGCATTTATTTTGATGTTGGCTTATACGTGTTCCTCTTTTGCGCAAGAACTTAAATGTACGGTGGTGATTAGTACAGAACAATTGAAAAGTACGGCCACAGGTTCATCTTTAGACAAAGCGTATGTGGCTGAAATGCAAAATGCCATCATGCAATTTATCAATTCATCTAGTAATAAATGGACGAATGATCGTTTTCGTGAAAATGAAAAAATCATTTGTAATATTATGATCAATATCACTGAATCTCCAGTGCAATTTTCATACAAGGCAAATGCGCAAATACAATGCTCAAGACCTGTTTTTGGAACCGGATACGAGTCTTTATTGCTCAATTTTATAGATCAAAATTTTGATTTTACCTACCAACCAGGGCAACAAATGCTTTACAATGACAATAGTTATACCGACAATCTTACGGCTTTGTGTGCCTATTATGCCTATATTTTTTTAGGGATTGATTATGATAGTTTTGCTAAACTAGGAGGGAATCCTCATTTTGAAAAAGCCCAAAAAATTGTGAATGGTGCCCAACAAGCTGCTGAGTCGGGTTGGCAGGCTTTTCAAGGGCAACAAAACAAGTATTGGTTATCCGAAAATTTGAACAATGCTCAAATGCAACCCATCAGGGAAGCCTCTTATACTTACCATCGTTTGGCTTTAGATGATTTTGAAAAAGATCCGGTAGCGGCAAGGGCTAAAATTTTAGACGCATTGGCTAAAATCAAAAAAGTGAATGATTTAAAGCCTGCTACCATTTTAATCAGGGCTTTTTTTAATGCCAAAGAAAACGAACTGATTGGTATTTTTAGCGAAGGTACCGCAGAGGAAAAACAAAAAGCGTATGATATTTTAAGGACAGTTGATCCTACCAAAGCCAGTAAATACGAAAAAATCATCAAAGCCAATTAATTTTCATTTGTGCATTTTTCTAGATTGTTTTTTTTTTGTATTTTTATTTTGGGTTGTTTTTTCATTGTTAATGTGTTTATTTTTAGTGTTTTACTATTGTTTAACCTTCTTGTCTTTCAATTGGTTTAATGTGTTTTTTTAAGTTTGTCTTGAAATGATTTGTTTTAGTCAAACAATTTGTTTTACATTTACAGCAGTAAAAAATCAATAATGAAAGCACTTAATTCCATTTGTCTACATGCCCATAAACTAGCGGTCGCGCCAAAGCGTCTTCGTGGTGCTGTGCCTATAGGTGAATGATAGTTCATATTTATTCAATACTTAAAAGCCCAGAACCTACATGTTCTGGGCTTTTTTCGTTTCACCCCTTTCGTCACCATTAATCAATTATACTTATGTCCATCACCGCTATCCGTTCCTTTGGCAACACCCTAGAGTATCGTCAACGTATACTTTTGTTGTTTTCTTTTGCTGCTGTGTATCTTATCTGGGGATCTACCTATTTGGCAGTACGTTTTGCTGTAGCGTCAATTTCTCCTTTTTTATTGTCGTCCTTTAGGTTTCTCGTGGCCGGTATTATTTTGTTGGCGATTGCCAAGTTTACCAAAGCGGCTATGCCTAGCAAAACAGAATTCAAAAATGCAGGAAAGATTGGTGTCTTGTTATTGGTTACTGGTAATGCGGGTGTCATTTGGGCGGCACAATTTATTCCGTCCAATATCACAGCCTTAATCATTACCATAGAACCTGTTTGGGTAGTTTTATTGCTTTGGATTAAAAGTAAACAACATCAACCTACTGCCGTAATTTGGGTAGGCGTAGTATTGGGCTTGATGGGAATAGTGACCTTAATTGGACCTGCCAATTTAGCGCAATTGAAAGGGATAAATCCATGGGGGATCATCGCAATCGTCTTGTCATCGATGAGTTGGGCAATAGGGTCAATTTATGCGATGCAATTGTCTTTGCCAAAATCTCCCTTTATGAATACCGGCATTCAAATGTTAATGGCTTCCGCTTTGATGTTTGTACTTGCCTCTTTGATGGGTGAATGGGCGCATTTTGATTTGGATTTAATTACGTCTATCTCCTTCTCTGCCTTTATGTATTTGGTGTTTTTTGGATCGGTAATTGGCTTTACGGCTTATGGTTATTTAATTAAACATACTTCAGCTACTGCTGCCTCGACACATGCGTATGTAAATCCTGTGATTGCTGTAATGCTGGGCTTATGGATTGGGAAGGAAATGAT
>JBEAZU010000246.1:0-2689 GCA_041169945.1 Bacteroidota bacterium | reverse complement strand
TAAATACTGCTAGTTTGTTGAAAAGCGGTGTCTATCTGGTTTCGGTACAATCGGGCCAAAAAATAAGTACTACAAAACTGATCGTACAATAGACAAGTATCAATAACTAACTAAACTATATAATCTCGAATAAAATAGCATAAGTAAAATGAAATATCGTTTATATAGAAAGAGTATAATCTTTATTTCTATTGTTGTTCAAGTCGTTGCTTACAAAGCAACAGCACAAGATTTAACTAAGTATGTCAATCCTTTTATTGATACGCATAAATCGCGTTGGTTTTTCTTTGCTTCTGCTGCCCGACCATTTGGCTTGGTGAGTTTAAGCCCTGATACTTGGGTAAAAGGCGACTGGAAAGCAGGATATCTTTATGACACACTTTCAGTAAGATGTTTTTCGCATGTGCACGAATGGCAATTGTCGGGCATTCCTGTAATGCCAACGGTTGGAAAATTCAAAGGACATTTGGGAATGGAGGCCTATAAATCTTCTTTTAGCCATAGTGACGAAGTAGCTCGACCCGGTTACCACAGCGTTTACCTTAAAGATTACAATATCCGTGCAGAGTTGACATCAAGCAGCAGAGTGGGCTTTCATAAATATACATTTCCGAAAGATACTACCAAATATGTTATTTTCGATGTTGGCGCTCAACTAGGACAAGGGCCTATGGATTTGGCTATGGTGCAAAAAATAAATGATTATGAAATAGCTGGTTACAGTTTAATGGCTTCCAATATTCGTCGGTCAAAACCCACCTATGTGTATTTTGTAGCTCGCTTTAATCAACCAATATCAAAATTTGGTACTTGGGAAAAAGGACAATTGCCCAACTTGCAATCGGAAAGCATACAAGGTGAAGGAGTTGGAGCCTATGTCAATTTCGATAAAAATCAGAGCAATACATTGTTAATGAAAGTAGCTATTTCGTACACGGGCATTGAACAAGCCCGTTTGAATATGAATAGTGAAATAGAGCATTGGAATTTCGACCGAGTTGTTGCTGAGTCGAACAAGGAGTGGAACAATTATTTGGGCCGTATAAAAATTAAAGGCGGTACCGAAAAACAGCAAGTTAAATTCTATACCGATCTCTGGCATTCTTTACTTGGTCGTAAAATTAGTAGTGATGTAGATGGTAAATACTGCGATATGACAGGAAATTCTCCCGTTATTCGTCAGATTGAGCTTGGAGCCAACGGGAAGCCCAAACACAATCAATACAACTTTGATGCCTGGTGGGGAAGTCATTGGAACCTGAATGTCCTTTGGTCGATGGTTTATCCTGAGATTATGGATGAATTTTGTGCTAGTATGGTGGAAATGTATAAGCATGGGGGGTTAATTCCCCGAGGTCCGTCGGGAGGAAATTATACCTTTGTAATGATAGGCGACCCTGCTGCATCTTTCTTTGCTTCGGCTTACAACAAAGGCATACGCAACTACGATGTACAAAAAGCCTACAAAGGCCTTTACAAAAATGCATTCTTAGGTGGAATACGCGACCGTGCCGGTTACGAAATTGGGGAAAATCCCAAAGGTGGAGGAATGGCTTACTACCTCGAACGAGGCTATGTGCCCGAAGGCATTGAAGGCAAAGGAATGCATCTTGATGGCGCGTCTATGACCTTGGAATATGCTTATCAGGATTGGTGTGTTGGTCAATTGGCAAAAGCACTTGGAAAAAATTCGGATTTTGAAATGTTTAGTAAACGTGCTGAAAATTACAAAAACCTGTGGAATCCACAAACTCAGTTCATGCACCCACGAAACATTGACGGAAGCTGGATTGCGAATTTTAAACCTATTGGCGAATCATTTAATTCACCTGGGTTTTGTGAAAGCAACTCAGCCATTTACACCAATTTTGTTCCCCACGATTTAGCCGGGTTGATCAAGTTAGTTGGAAGTAAAGAGAAATACACTCAATATCTTGATAATTGCTTTGTTAAAGCCAAACCAAACCACTTCGTAGCACCCCATAACAATCATGCTATCAGCTGGGTAGATTACGAAAACCAGCCTTCGTGTCAGATGGCGCATCTGTTTAATTACAGCGGTGCGCCATGGTTAACGCAAAAGTGGGTACGCGAAGTAAAAGAGACTGCATTTGGCGATATTACACCTTATGGTGGATATAATGGCGATGAAGATCAAGGACAAATGGGTGCTTTGGGGGTATTGATGTCCATCGGATTGTTTCAAATGGATGGTGGTGCGTCGGTAAATTCACAATATGAAATTACTTCACCACTATTTAATGAAATTAAAATACAGCTCAATACTAAATACTATCAAGGAAAGAGTTTTGTTATCAAAACAATGAATAATCTACCTGAAAATAACTATATTCAGGGTGCTGAACTAAATGGGCAAAACTGGACAAAATTTTGTTTTCCTCATGAAATTTTCGCAAAAGGAGGTACTCTTAAACTGATATTGGGGAAACAACCAAATAAAAATTGGGGGATAAACGAATAAAAAAAGTAATTCAATAACTTACTATTCTATCCAAATAAAATTGCAAAAAAACAGAATAATACATCATAAAAAAAAACTAAAATGAGGTTAAAATTTTTAATACTATTTTTTTTGACTAAAAGCATCCTAATCAATGGACAAGTATCTATGGATTTAACCAAGTATGTTAATCCATTAGTCGGAACCGATTCAAAAAAAGAATTATCG
>JBEAZU010000245.1:0-2733 GCA_041169945.1 Bacteroidota bacterium | reverse complement strand
TTGTATCTTTTTTTATATTGTTTTTAACAATCAGCTATTCAAATTCAGTTTCTTCACAAAACCAACTTGATTACAAAGTGATGATGGGGTATCAAGGATGGTTTTTAGCTCCTGGAGATGGTTCTACGACAAATAATCCATGGAATCATTGGTTTAAAAGCGGCACTACTCCCGATGCCGTAAATTTAACTGTAGATATGTGGCCTGATATGTCTGAATATACAGATAAATTTAATACCAATATGACCAATGCTGATGGCTCAACGGCACAATTATTTTCTTCCTATAGTTTAAGCACAACACGCAAACATTTTGAGTGGATGAGCAACTACAACGTGTATGGTATTTATTTGCAACGTTTTTTAAGTGCTGTAGACCTTCAAACTTCGGGTTCATTTGGAGCAAAAAACAAAGTATTGGAAAATGTAATGACCTCGGCAACAGAATACAACCGTAAGTTTGCAGTTATGTATGATGTGTCAATAGGTGGAAATATAACTGATGCTACCATGTATGCAAAAATTGTAGCAGATTGGGAATATCTTGTTGATACGTATGATATATTAAACAAGCCGGAATATGTAAAACAGAATGGAAAACCAGTAGTAGCTATTTGGGGTATTGGTTTTAAAGACCGTGGTTTAACAACGGCGACATCTCAAGCCATAATTGATTATTTCAAGACCAATGCAGCTCCTAAATACCGTGCTTATGTTATGGGTGGGGTACCTGAAGGATGGAGAACACGAAGTGGTGCTTCAGAAACGGGTGTGGGATGGACAGCTGTCTATAACTCTTTAGATATGATTAGTCCATGGTCAGTAGGAAGGTATTCTAATAATAGTGGTGCGAATAGTTTCAAAACTAATAATATAATGCCTGATTTAGCAGCGTGTAACACTATTAATAAAGACTATATGCCTGTTATTTGGCCAGGATTTTCTTGGCGTAATTTAAAAAACGAAACATTAAACGTAACACCACGTAATGGCGGTCAATTTTATTGGCGTCAGGCGTTTAATGCTGTTCAAGCGGGTGTAAAATTTATTTATGTAGCCATGTTTGATGAAGTTGATGAGGGTACTGCCATGTTTAAAATAACGGATACAAAAGCAAAACTACCCATTCAAGCTAATGATAGATTGGTGTCTTTAGATATTGATGGCCTTAATTTGCCAAGTGACTGGTATTTAAAATTAGCGGACCAAACCCAGAAAATGTTGGATGGAACCATACCTTTAACTAGTGTTATACCGATTACACCCCCGGCAGTTACAGCAGCAGGTAATGGTTCGGAGTTTGTGGTGCAGCAAAATGTTCCTACAGTCATGGGACTTAGTCAAAAAAGCACTGTAAATGTTACTCTAAAAAATACGGGATCAACTACTTGGACCAAGGCAGGTGGTTATCAATTGGGTAGTCAAAATTCGCAAGAAAATACCGTATGGGGTTTTAATAGAGTCAATTTGTCTGATACCGATATTATATTGCCTGGTCAACAAAAAACTTTCCAATTTGAAATTACGGCTCCCAGTAGTGCAGGAAATAATAATTTTCAATGTAAATTAATAAAAGAAGGTCTGGAATGGTTTGGAGATTTAACCCAAAATAAAATAATTGCAGTAGGTGAAGGTGGAAATTATTTAGACGATTGCGACGCAAAGACAAATTGGAATCCAAGTTCGCTAGTTCTTACTAATATAGATAAAATACAGGGTTTAAACGCTCTAGAATTTACGGGTTCCGTGACTCTAGAGTATTCAAAGGTGTTTCCCACAGCATACAACACCGTTGATTCTGATACAGGAGCTAGCTTGCAATTTTGGTACTATGTTTCGGATGTGTCCCTGATACAAACTAATAATTATTTAGAAATAGGAAGTTCTGGAGTTCCTGATAGCAATGAGTACCAGTGGACATTGACAGGCTTAGTGAATGGATGGAATTTTATTCAATTAAATACTGCAGACGCATCAATAACGGGTGGTACACCAAATTTGAGCGCCATAAATTGGTTTAGAATTTACGGAGTAAAGACTGGGAGCATAACCACTAGAATTGATGCTATTCAACTTCTAGGAAATTCTACGTTGTCAACTGATAATTTTAATAAAGAAAATAGCCTTACAATCTACCCAAATCCTGCTGATTCACAAGTTTACATTAATTTTTCTTTAACTGAGCCATCTGATGTTGGTATTTCTATAATTAATTTTACGGGACAAATTGTTTTACAAAATAGCGACAAGAAAAAATTAGATTCAGGAAGTCATACTATAAAAGTTGCTTTAAATACATTAAGTAAGGGAGTTTATCTAGCAAGAATAAATATTAATAATCGTGTATTTGTGAGAAAAGTAATTATAGAATAAATTTTAAACATAAAAACGGTTATCAACTAAATACAATTTGATAATGAAACATTTTACTTTTTCTTTTTTTCTTTTTTTTCTATTTTATTGTGGTTATTCGCAATCAAAACATGGATTGCCCGGCAATTATCCTTCCTATAAAGGGTTAGTTATGGCTGGATATCAAGGCTGGTTTCGTACTCCAGAGGATGGTTCGGGAAAAGGCTGGGTGCATTATGGTAAAGATGGGAAATTTGATTTTCAAAATGTTACTGTTGACGTTTGGCCGGATGTTTCCGAATATAAAAAAACATATAACACTTCATTTACCTATCCAAATGGCGAAAATGCTACTGTTTTTAGTTCTTACGACAAAAGCACT
>JBEAZU010000244.1:0-6301 GCA_041169945.1 Bacteroidota bacterium | reverse complement strand
AGTTTAATGTTGGTATAATCAGCAAATGCACCTTTGGCGGCAAATTCTATAAAGAAATATTTAAAGAAATCATACCTCAGTCCCACACTTGCCCCAAAGCAAATTCCTGAAATTCTAAATGGCCCATCTTGGTGTTGCCCTAAAATATAGCTGTCTGTTTTGGGAATCAATAAACCTGTTCCTGCTTTGGTGAGTAAACTTATTTTGTGGTATTTTCTGTCTTTGTCAAATAGCTTAATTCTTTTTACCAAGTTTACCATCAGGTAATTATGACCATTGGTGTGTTCGAATCGTAAGAAATTTGGCGTTATTTTTACGGGGCCATTCACTTGTTGTCCATCGTAGTAGCCATTGATATTGGCCACTTGATTTCGATCCATTACATATTTTAAATGGTCCCATGACAATTCAACGCCGAGATCCTTTTTGTTATTGAAAAAATAGCCCACATTAAAAACATATTGAGGTACTGAAATAGGTCTCGTCAACAAACCGATAAAGTCAGGTTGGTCACTTGCTTTCATGTTGTCAATAGTGAAGTCGTAATTGCCAGCCGGAGGGTTGCTATGGTCATGGAAATGAATGTCGCTATTGGAATAGTTATCTCTATGGTATCCCCATGTAAGGTAAAACGTGCCGTGCATTTTTTTCTTTGGTGCTTCACTTGTTTCTTGGGCGATGGCTGAAACGATTTGAGTAATCAGCAACAAGGAGAATAGAATTCGTTTCATTTAGACGGCGTTTGTAAATTACGTAGTAGCATTTTTTATTTGCGAGCAACTACTAATCATTTTTTGTTGGTGTTGAAATCATTCACCATTGATTCGAAAATCAATGGTGAATGGTGTTTTTTTAAGCTTCTGCGTAGGCTTCTATGGGCGTACAAGAACATACCAAATTTCTGTCTCCAAAGGCATCATCGATACGACTCACACTTGGCCAGAATTTGTTGGCTTTTACCCATTCTAATGGGAATACTGCTTTGGTTCTGCTGTAGGGTTTGTCCCAGGTATCACTCAAGGCTACGGTGGCCGTATGAGGAGAGTTTTTCAATACATTGTTTATTTTGTCTGCTTTGCCATCTTCAATTTCTTGAATTTCAGCCCTAATGCTAATCAAGGCATCACAGAAGCGGTCTAGTTCCGCTTTTGTTTCGCTTTCTGTAGGTTCAATCATCAGCGTACCTGCCACCGGAAACGACCCTGTTGGGGCATGAAAACCATAATCCATTAAACTTTTGGCAATGTCTACCACTTCAATACCAATGCTGTGTTTAAAATGACGACAATCAACAATCATTTCGTGAGCACAACGGCCATTGCTTCCTGTATATAAAATTGGGAAATGGTTTTCTAAACGTGCTTTGATGTAGTTGGCATTCAAGATGGCGTTTTCTGTTGCTCTTTTTAATCCATCTCCACCCATCATCGCAATGTAGGCATAAGAAATTGGTAAAATACTTGCGCTTCCCCATGGTGCTGCAGAAACTGCTTTGGTGGCGAGTGCTCCCCCTGGGTTAACTACGGAATGTCCTGGCAAAAATGGCGCAAGATGTGCTTTTACACCAATTGGGCCAACACCTGGTCCACCACCTCCGTGAGGAATACAGAAGGTTTTGTGTAGGTTTAAATGGCAAACATCTGCCCCAATATTGGCAGGAGAGGTGAGGCCAACTTGGGCATTCATGTTGGCGCCATCCATGTATACTTGTCCTCCACGGGCATGAATCATGTCGCAGATGTCTATGATGCTTTCTTCAAATACACCATGTGTGGATGGATAAGTTACCATTAAGCAACTTAAGTTATCTTTGTGGATATCAGCAAGTCTTCTCAAGTCATCTAAATCAATGTTACCATTGTCATCGCATTTCGATACCACTACTTGCATACCTGCCATTACTGCACTGGCAGGATTGGTGCCATGTGCAGAAGATGGAATTAAGGCGATGTTTCTGTGGTGATCGCCTCTGCTTTGGTGAAATGCCCTGATAACCAGTAGACCTGCATATTCCCCTTGTGCTCCCGAATTGGGTTGTAAAGATACGGCATCAAAACCTGTGATTTCTTGTAACCATGCTTCTAGGTTTTTAAATAATTCTTGGTAACCTGCTGCTTGAGCAATGGGTGCAAATGGGTGCAAACCGCCAAACTCAGGCCAAGTAACCGGAATCATTTCTGTGGTCGCATTTAATTTCATTGTACAAGAACCTAAAGAAATCATCGAGTGAACAAGTGATAAGTCTTTATTTTCTAGTGATTTTAAGTACCTTAACATATCATGTTCTGACTGATATGAATTGAATACTGCCTGGGTCATGTAAGTGCTGGTACGTACAAGCGTGGCAGGGATACCATGCCCTTCTGTAATTTCAAAATTTGCTTTCACGCCTTTGGCTGAGGCAAAAATAGAAACCAATGTTTTGATATCTTCAAGGGTTGTTTTTTCATCTAAAGATATCCCTACTTTATTCAAAGTATAACGAAGGTTGATTTCTTGCGCTTCTGCTAAATTTTTAAGCTCTCCGTGGTTATTGGCCGTTACGGTGATGGTGTCAAAGAAATGATTATTTTGAAGAGAATAATCAAGTTTTTGTAAGTTTTTGGCCAGGATATAAGTTAAGCTGTGGATGCGAGAGGCGATGTTTTTTAATCCCGTAGGGCCATGAAATACACCATAACTACCTGCCATTACAGAAAGTAATACTTGTGCGGTACAAATATTAGACGTTGCTTTTTCTCTTCTAATATGTTGCTCTCTCGTTTGAAGTGCCATACGGTAGGCTTTATTGCCTTGTGCATCTTGAGAAATACCGATGATACGGCCAGGAACTTGTCTTTTGTAAATTTCTTTGGTTGCAAAATAAGCGGCATGCGGTCCACCATAACCCATGGGTACGCCAAGTCGTTGCGAGGTGCCAATGACTACATCGGCGCCCATTTCACCTGGAGATTTCAATAAGGTTAAGCTTAGCAAATCTGCTGCTACGGCAACCAATACATGGTGCGCATGTGCTTGTTGGATGAAGGCTGAATAATCGATTACAGCACCGTCTGTGGCAGGATATTGTACCAATGCGCCAAATAAATGCGCTTGCGATAAGTCAACTTTGTGGTGATCTCCCACTTCTATGGTAATGTCGAGTGGATTTGCCCTGGTTTGTAATAACTCAATGATTTGAGGATTGCATAGCTCAGAAACGAAAAAAGTATTCGCTGCTTTTTTAGCAATATTTTTACTTGCATAAAGCATGGTTAAGGCTTCTGCTGCTGCTGTAGCCTCATCGAGTAAGGATGCATTTGCAATTTCCATTCCGGTAAGATCAAGTACCATGGTTTGGTAATTGATCAAAGCTTCAAGTCTGCCTTGGGCAATTTCTGCTTGGTAGGGGGTGTAAGCCGTATACCAAGCGGGGTTTTCTAAAATGTTTCTTAAAATGACTCCTGGCACGATGGTGTCGTAGTAACCTGTACCAATATATGATTTGAAAACTTTGTTTTTTTGTGCTAGGGTTTTGAATGATTTCAAAAACTCAAATTCAGAAACGGCTGCGGGTAAGTTTAAGGCTTGTTTTAACCTAATTTTTGCAGGAACTGTTTGGTTGATAAGTTCTTCTAAAGAATCTACCCCAATGGTTTGAAGCATTTCAGCGGTAGAGGATTCATTAGGGCCAATATGGCGATTTTCAAACTTCTCCGAGTAAGTTGGATTGAAATTCATTTTGAGTACTATTTGATGGACGAATGTGATGAGTAGTTCACCTTTTTGGGTTGGTAAACGATTGTTGCAAGTTACATAAAAATGTAAAATATGTATCGTAGGTTTTTATTAACTTTTTAAAATATTTTAAATTACCTAAATCACTCTCCATAATGTGATTACTATTTAAAGGATGAATTGAAGCGGGGAGGTTTTGAGTATGGTTTGACGAATATGCGAATTGATTTTAATTTTTATAATGTTGCCATTATTCAATTTTATTAAATAATTTTGCAGGCTAATTTATAATTCAAGTATATGATTTACCAAACCATACTTTCTAAAGTACATTATTTTGTCATTTCAGTGGCATTGTTGTCTTTTGGTTGTGCCAAAAATATTGTCGCCGATAAACCAACAGAAGCTTATGTTGTAAAAGAATATAAACCGGAGTATTCTTCGATCAGTATTCCTGTAGAAATTGAATTGTCGCAGATTAATAAACTGGTAAACAACTCTTTAAAGGGTTTGTTGTATGAAGACAATAGCTTGGAAAATAATGGTGGTGATAATTTAATGCTGAAAGTTTATAAGCAAGAGGATATCACGATTAAGGCCTTAGGTGATTTAATTATGTACCGTGTGCCTTTAAAAATATGGTTAAAGGGTGGTTTCAAGGTGGAGCAATTTGGCATTCCGATTTCTCATTATGAAGAAACTGAATTTGCCATTGCCCTAAATTTTGAAACTAAAGTGGCCTTAAATGCTAATTATGGCATCAATACCCAAACCCAAATCAAAAGTTATGATTGGATTCAGAAACCAACTTTAAAGTGGGGGCCTTTTGAAATTCCTTTAAATAATGTGGTAGATGTTTTGATTAAAACGCAACAAAGCAAACTTACGCCTATTATAGACGAACAAGCGCAGCAAGCTGTAGATTTAAAAAAATACGTGGTTGATGCTTGGAAAATGATTCAAAAACCAATTGAGGTTTCGTCGGTTTATAAAACCAATTTGAAAATTACGCCTTCCGAAATTTTCATGACGCCCATCAATGGCCAAAGCGGCAAGCTAAATTCAACCATTGGCATCAAAGCCATTACGGAAGTGCTTGTGGGCGACGCACCGCTAGCAAGCAATGTGGCTTTGCCCAATTTGAAAATTGTGAAAGCTGCTGGTAATGCTTTTTCAATTGTGATGGCAGCCGATTTAACTTTTGCAGCCGCAAAGGAGTTGGCCAAAGCCAGTTTGGTAAACAAGACTTTTAATTTTGAGGGTAAAAAATCCATCACCATCACTGACTTCGATTTGTATGGTAGCAATGATAAAATTATTGTGAAGGTGGATATGATTGGCAGTTTAAAAGGAACGGTGTATTTGTCGGGTATTCCTAAATACGATCAAGCAAGTGCAAGTATATATTTAGATGCCCTTGATTATGACATCAGCACCAAAAATGTGTTGGCAAAATCTGCCAACTGGATGGCACATGATAAGTTTGTGAAAATCATGGCGCCTTATTTTAAGTATTCTATCGCTCAGCAACTTAAAGACAGCAAAGATTTATTACAAAAAGCCCTTACCAACAACCGTGTTGCTTCAAATGTGCTTTTAAATGGTAAATTGGTTGATTTAAGTCCTAGGGAAATTTACATTACCAACAATGCTTTAAAAACAATTGTCGATGTGAAAGGTATCATAGGGGTAGCTGTCGATGGTTTAGATAAATAGAAGGCTCAAGTTTGACAATGCAATGTTGTTTAGTGAAGGATAAAATCCGCGACAATCTGTCCAATCCGCTCCATCAGTGTTCCATCCCACACTTGCGGGATTATTCTTTTTCAAAGAATCCCGTTGAAAAAAGGGGCCAAATTGCACACAGATTTGGCAGATTAAGCGGATTTTCACAGATTTAAAAATAACAAGATTTTTAACTAAACGACATTGGTTTGACAATGTGGTAGATACAGTCTTATCCGTGCTTATACTATCTTTGAAATGGTAATAGATTTATATTCATTGTAAATCTATTACCTAAAAAAAAAGCCGTTAGGAATAATGCCTACTTTAAACGCGGAAAGCGAATCGCCTTTGGGATTGTATATTTTTACCAGGCCTTGTTGGTTATAATCCAAGGCATCAGCGATGTAAATATTATTGGTAATTGGCTCTATGCCAAGCCCATAAAAAACACTTGCATTTGCTTGTTTGACAATAGGGGTATTGGATATAGCCTCTGCATTGATGCTTATTTTATGGACACCATTGTGTAGGAAATAGAGGCTGTCTAAGCTATTGTTGAGGCATAAGCCATTTGGGTTTTGGCTTGGATGAATGATGAATTCCTTGCTTATTTTATGTGTAATAGGATTGATTTGTAGTAGTTTAGAGGGCGTATTGTTGGCCGTATTACTCATTGTTGATACCCAAATCATGTAGTTTTTATCAATGGCAATGGCATTGGTACCACTTCCGATGGCAATACTGTCGATCAGTAAATCTTTTTCGGTATCGATGATGTAAAGTGAATTTGATCGACAATTGGTGACATAGGCTTTGTTTAGTATTTTCACCAATTGCTCCGTCCATCCTTTGCAAT
>JBEAZU010000243.1:0-7961 GCA_041169945.1 Bacteroidota bacterium | reverse complement strand
CAATTAAGTATCTAATAATCAATACTTAAAATATAACTTGTAATCAGTAGGTCGTTGGTTCGATCCCGACAAGAGGCTTTGAAAAAGAGGTAGTTACGTAAAGTTTCTACCTCTTTCTTTTTTACATAACATACTATTTAGCATACAATTTATTCTAAATCTAGTTTCGCATACATTAGAATCGTGCATATACTAATTTCTACTTATTATAGATCTTCAATAAGTTCAACAACAAAAGATACTACTCCTTCAAAGTCGTAATCTCCAAAACTATCAGATTTCAATCAAACTAAAGCAAGTTGGATTAGAGAACATTTGAGGTATTGTAAGGTAATTGCTATCAAACACGAAGTCAAATACAAAGAAAAAAAATAAAAGCAGGAATCTATTGATTGCTACTTCCCAAAGTACTCTCTTCTAATTTAACTTTGAATTATGTATCATTATTTCAGGACAAGACAATGATAATCAATTACAAAATAGTATTAAAATAGTAAGCACAAAATACGAAATTTGATTATGAATTAGTCATGTCTTTTTGGTTTAATTATTTTTATAAATAAATAGCCGGCGTACACAAGATGTTTCGGGGTTGTGATGAAGAATAGATGATGAAGAGTATTCTAGCAATCTTTTAAACTATCGAATCTTTCCACTCGCAGACTGATTATAAGATGACGAAGCAGGTGTGTGGCTTTTGATGGGTAGCGCAGTCAATGCAATTCAAATAAGGAATTGAAGTAGTATAGCGATTCTATACACTCCCTAATTTAGTGTAAGTGTGATTGTGAGTAGAAGTTTCTTAATTGAATAGCATTGGTCAGGGGACAGCGCTTGGAGTAGAAAATTATTTATTCCCTTGCACCAAATACCAATCAACCCACTCGTTCATTTGTTTTACCGAGTTTGGGCGCAATAAAATCTCGCGTTTTTCATTCAATAGATACATCGTTGGGGTGCCGAAAACATAATACTCTTTTACGGCAGTGCTGTTCCATTTTTGATAATCACAAAAAGAAATAAAAGGAAACATGGATGTAAAATTCTTGAACTGTTCTTTGTTTTCATCCAGCGACACAAAGACTACTTCGACACCTTGCGCTTTCCATTTGGAATAGTGTTTTGTTATTTCAGGTAGTTCTTCTGTGCATTTTTGACACCAGCTAGCCCCAAAAACAACAACCGTGTATTTGTTCTTTAAATCAGAGAGCTTATTTGGAACACTATTTTGGTTATATCCCGGTGCGAAATTATCGCCGCTGAAAAGGATATCAGGCGCAATTTTTCCTTTCTTCATCGCTCGGTAACTTTCCAGCTGTTTGGAAAGGTCACTGTTTATGTTGCAACTGGTTTCATTTAATACTTTTAATGCCAAATATTCTGATGCTTGAAACAAACTATGTCGTTCTAATAAATCAAAAAGGTAGTCTGTTACTTCGTTGAGTTTTTTCTCGTCTTTTACCAAATTAATCATCATGGCATCAATTGAAATTTTCATTTCAATAAACACAGAATCCAACGAACGACCACTATTTTCTAAGAACCAAAAATGACTATCAATGGCATCTTTAAATAAACCACTTTTATAAAGTCGCTGATCGGTGTAATCCATCGCTCTGAAGTCAGCTATCGTTGCAGGCATTTCTTCTGTGCGGTATTGTGCAACAACGGATACAGAACTTACTAATTTGCGTGTCGGCAAAAACCAACTGATGTAGCTGTCTTTAGGTAGTTGATTTAAAAATTTTAGGTCTTCATTTTTGATGCGTTGCTTTTCTGATTGAATGGCTTTGTTGGGTGTTTTTTGAACTGAAAACAAAGTATCTAATTTATAAATTTTCTCTAAATACACCCAAGCACTTAAAGCTTGTTCCCTGCGAGGATGTTCTTTGGCGTTTTGCTCAAACCATTTATTTTCTTGCCCTTTGGCGATTTTAAGTTTTTCTATATTACTCAAAGACGCCCCAACTACTTCAATATTCTCGCCACTAAGTATAACAATCAAAGGTTTGTCATCAACTGACATCAGGTAACCTACTCCATAGTCTGATTTGGAATAACTGAGTTTAAAATTACCTTTTTCATCTATGGTTGTTGATGAGATTGGATAGGTTTTGAGACCGTTGAAGCCTTCTAAACGGATTGTTTTATTGGCTAATAAAGATATATTACCAATGATGTTTTGAGAAAAAGAGCTCTTGGTAAAAAGAGCTAAGAGGGTAAGTAAAAAAAGCTTTTATTCATATTTTAGTCTATGGTTTCTTTTCGCTATGATTCAAACATAAACTCCCAACCCTATGTGAGTAGAGTTGGGAGTTTATGTTTGCAAATCAATTATTTAATTTATAAATCCTTAATGCAACGAACTGAGTTTCCGTCGGTTCGCCAAGAATGTGAATTGATTGCAACGCTGCTGTTGAAGATCAAACTTAAGCTACGCGTACCAATAACCGTACTGCTCCAATAGTAGCCGTATGTACCCAAATTACCGAGCGAACCATTGCTGCCGCGCCCGCCCGCCATTGGCAATTTAAGCGGTGAAGCGAAAGCACCTTCGCTGTTTGGTAGCGACCAAGTTGCTCGTTCTTCATCTAGCTCTACTGTAGTAGGTAAGCGGTAACCTTTAGGACAAGGGTTGTTTACACCATTTACTCCTTGCCATAAATCATCATTTTGTGGGCTACGCCAGTCGTAAGGGGTATCTTGAAATGTAACAAAATTACCATGCCCAGGATTATCGGTTGTACTTGATGTAGTCGTTGTCTCAGAGGTTCTTATCTGATGGCCATCTGCGCCACGTCCCCATTGGTATAAATCTCCGTAAGAAGCTGCATCGGTGCTGCTTGTTGCTACTTGAGTAGCTCCTAGGTTGCGGTCCATCCATACTTTACCGGTGGTTGGGTTGGTTACACTTGGTGGTGGTGGTGTTCCGCCAGTCCATGTAGGTACTCCGCCAATCATTTGTAAGGTTGCTCCTTCGTTTGTTGTTGTTGTTACTATAATCCAAGTAGAACCGTTCCAGTATTGCATTTCGCCCGCTGCGGTGCCGTTTGTTTGTAAACCTTTGCCTGTTACTTTATCAACTTTACCATTTAAACCTGTGGTTACTGATGTAGTAGTTGCTAAACCACTCAAGTCTTGGTCGCCTGTATTAGTACCGGATAGATTATTTAAATTTGTAATATGAGTTTCTGTTATATTTGCGGCCTGACTTTTAGTATAAGTTGGATCTGTTTCTAAAATTGTTCCACTTATACTTTCTGCCGTTTTTGAATGCAATGCATAAGGCACACTCAATAACTGACTTACGCCTTTGATGGTGTATGTGGTTAATGGTGCAACTATGGCTGTATTTGTTTCAATATAATAAGTGCCGCTTGCCCAATTTATGCTACTAAAGCCTACTTCTTCACCTATTTCTATACTTACCAAACCATTAGCATTCGTAGTTGGCGTTTGAGTTTCAGTATAAACGATTGTTCCTGATGAAGGATCTGATTTTCGGATGTTTATTTCCATACCAATTTGTGTATTCGTTACTAAAGTGCCACTATTGTTACGAATTACCGCTTGGTAACTAATCTTTTGTGGCGCTTGAGCCCAAAGGCTTGCAGTCATCAATAATGCTGCGCATAGTGTAATTAATTTATTCATAACCTATTGATTTTTAACTATTTTAAAGGATTTAACTATTTTATTCTCTTGACTTACTATATTCACAAAGTAAATCGTTGAAGGCAAAATCTTCATGTCAATTTGTGTTTGTTCGCCAACTATTTCTCCGCTACGCATCAATTTGCCCTGCATATCAAGAAGCTGATACGTCAACTTTTCGTTGTTGTAATCGCTTATTTGCAAGGTTAAATTTGTGGCCGTTGGGTTAGGAAATGCAGACAGTGTAATACTAAGTGCTGTTTCTTTGATTCCTGTTACTATCGAAATTTCAAACGTCTGTTGTACGCCTTGGGATACTGTACCATTTGCTCCGGTATTGGTGGTGTAAACCACTTGTCCAACACTATACGTGAGCGTTCCTCCATCGCCTGTGGCATTACCTCCAGAAGTATTGGCAGATTCCTGAGCTTGTACCAAGCCCGCCCATAGCAGACCTCCTAGTAGCAATGCAATGGGTCTTGATTTGTTTCTTGTCATACCTATTGTTTTAGATTCGTTGTGAAAAGATTGATCTGGTTTGGCATTTATACTTTCGGACAATTACCATTATAAATATAGGGCATCGCTAAAAAACATTTAGCTCCATTATCTAAAACTAAAGTAATACAAAAAAAGTAAGAACCAAAATTTCACCTCAAACATTTTTATATACTTAATAATCAATGTATTGTAAAATTGTACCGCTGGGGCTTATTTGATGACAACTTGTGGGTATTATAATAGGATGCCTTTCAGAACGCTGAATTAAAAAGAAAGACCAACGGGATGCTTTGAACTAGCAAGTGAGTGTTCAACATTGTCTTAGATGAGTTAGATAAAGAGTTGGAAAAGAGAGGGCATACCTTTGTTCGCTATGCAGACGACTTCAATATCTTCGTACGAAGCCAAGAAGTAGGAGAGAGGGTGTTTAAGTCGGTAAGCAATTTTATCGAAAACAAACTAAAACTAATCATTAATAAAGAGAAGAGCAAAGCTTGTGATGTAAATACGACAAATCCTTCTACCTACTCGATTATGTTTAAATTGCTCTAAAAAGGCTGTTTTACACTTTGTGAAATACAGCGTAATTGGTAATAGATAAACAGCAACCAAATCGTAGCGCCATTGCTTAAAGTATAGCCAATTGAATAGGTGTTGTACAGGCGATTAGGGACTTATGCCATGTGTTGTGCTTCAAATCGTACTAGATGATTGAAAAATTATTGCGCTATTCAATACAAATTCCACTATAAAAACTTTTCGATTCAATTCTTTTTGTAAATTGCCTTTTCAAAACTTGATTGAGTAATATACTTACTATGTCAGTTGTCTAATGATTTGGTTATAGAGTTGATTAAATTAGTGTTCACCGAATAAGCCGTAAACTGAATAGGTTTCTACTATTTGGATAGTGTACTACATTTAATTTCTAAACAATTTAATCCGTAATTTATTCATTAGCCTAATGCTATAAAAATTAAACAAATTGCCATAAAGGCGACTATATTATAAACCAACCTTTAACATTGTAAAGACTTCTATTATGAGCATTTATAAGGATTACCTTAAAGAGATTGAAGAAAGAAAAGCACAGGGATTACACCCAAAGCCAATTGATGGCGCAGATTTATTAAGCGAAATCATTGCGCAGATTAAAGATAGCCATAACGAAGATAGAGAAGAATCGCTTAAATTTTTTATTTTCAATACCATCCCTGGTACTACCAGTGCTGCCGGGGTCAAAGCAGCCTTTTTAAAGGAAATTATTCTTGGTGAATCAGTTTTAAAAGAAATTACACCTGCTTTTGCTTTTGAGTTATTGTCACACATGAAGGGTGGACCTTCAATAAAAGTGTTATTAGATCTTGCATTGGGCAACGATGCTGCTATTGCGAAACAAGCAGCAACCGTGCTTAAGACACAAGTTTATTTATACGATGCAGATTTAGAACGTTTAAAAGTAGCGTTCGAAAGCGGAAACACCACAGCAAAAGAAATCATTGAAAGTTACGCGCAGGCGGAGTTTTTTACCAAACTACCTGCTGTTCCTGAAGAAATAAAAGTAGTTTCTTTTATCGCTGGTGAAGGAGATATCTCTACGGATTTGCTTTCTCCAGGTAACCAAGCGCATTCTCGCTCTGACCGTGAGTTGCATGGAAAATGCATGATTTCGGCTCAAGCACAAGCAGAGATCAAAGCACTTCAAGCACAACATCCTGATAAATCGGTGATGATGATTGCTGAAAAAGGTACCATGGGTGTTGGCTCTTCTAGAATGTCAGGGGTAAACAATGTGGCACTTTGGGCAGGTAAACAAGCAAGTCCTTATGTACCATTTGTGAATTTTGCTCCTATTGTTGGTGGCACAAACGGTATTTCTCCGATTTTCTTGACCACCGTAGATGTTACTGGTGGTATTGGGCTTGACCTTAAAAACTGGGTTAAAAAGCTAGATGCTGATGGCAAACCACTTCGCAATGAAAGTGGTGATGTTGTGCTTGAACAAGCGTATTCAGTAGCTACTGGTACTGTTTTTACCATCAATACCAAGACGAAGAAACTGTACCAAGGCGACAAAGAGATCATCGATATTGCGAAAGCATTCACGCCTCAAAAAATGGAGTTTATCAAAGCTGGCGGATCTTATGCCATCGTATTTGGTAAAAAAGTACAAACCTTCGCCGCCAAACTTTTAGGAATCAAAATTCCTTTGGTTTATGCGCCCTCTAAAGAAATTACAGTGGAAGGTCAAGGTCTTACTGCCGTTGAAAAAATATTCAACAAAAATGCAGTGGGTACCATTTCGGATCAATTGCTACATGCGGGTTCTGATGTGCGTGTAACGGTGAATATCGTTGGTTCTCAAGATACTACAGGTTTGATGACCGCGCAGGAATTGGAATCTATGGCAGCAACGGTGATTTCACCAATTGTTGACGGGGCTTACCAATCAGGTTGTCATACCGCTTCAGTTTGGGATAATAAAGCGAAAGCTAATATTCCAAAATTGATGAAATTCATGAACGACTTTGGTTTGATTACCGCACGTGATCCTAAAGGCGTTTATCCTGCCATGACTGACGTTATTCACAAAGTGCTTAACGATATTACCATTGATGACTGGGCCATTATTATCGGTGGTGACTCTCATACAAGAATGTCAAAAGGGGTTGCTTTTGGGGCAGACTCAGGAACGGTGGCGCTTGCACTTGCTACAGGCGAAGCTTCTATGCCAATTCCTGAATCAGTGAAAGTTACCTTCAAAGGTAACATGAAAGCATACATGGATTTCCGTGATGTAGTACATGCTACCCAAGCGCAAATGCTTAAGAAATTTGGTGGGGAAAATGTATTCCAAGGGAGAGTAATTGAGGTGCACATTGGAACGCTTACAGCTGATCAATCCTTTACCTTTACGGACTGGTCTGCAGAGATGAAAGCCAAAGCGGCAATCTGTATTTCAGAAGACAATACCTTGATTGAATCATTGGAGATTGCTAAAAGCAGGATCCAAATCATGATCAACAAAGGCATGGATAATAAAACGCAAGTACTTCAAGGCTTGATCAATAAAGCAAATAAGAGAATTGCAGAGATTAAATCTGGCGAGAAACCAGCTTTAACGCCAGATGCAAATGCTAAATATTATGCTGAAGTTGAAATTGATTTGGACTTGATTAATGAGCCAATGATTGCTGATCCGGATGTGAATAATGCGGATGTTTCTAAAAGATATACCCACGATACCATCAGACCGCTATCATTTTATGGTGGTACTAAAAAAGTAGACCTAGGATTTATCGGTTCTTGCATGGTGCATAAAGGCGATATGAAAATTTTAGCCCAAATGCTTAAAAATATTGAAGCGCAAAATGGTAAAGTAGAGTTTAAAGCACCACTTGTAGTTGCTCCTCCGACTTATAACATTGTAGATGAATTGAAAGCAGAAGGTGACTGGGAAGTATTGCAGAAATATTCAGGTTTCGAATTTGATGACAATGCGCCTAAAGGTGCTGCGCGTACTTCTTATGAAAACATGTTGTACCTTGAGCGTCCGGGATGTAACCTATGTATGGGTAACCAAGAAAAAGCTGAAAAAGGCGATACGGTAATGGCAACTTCTACACGTCTTTTCCAAGGCAGGGTAGTAGAAGATACCGAAGGTAAAAAAGGAGAATCTTTACTTTCTTCTACACCAGTTGTAGTGTTATCAACCATCTTAGGTAGAACACCAACAATTGAAGAATATAAAGTAGCTGTTGAAGGTATCAACTTAACTAAATTTGCACCTTCTCATAAACTATTAG
>JBEAZU010000242.1:0-9103 GCA_041169945.1 Bacteroidota bacterium | reverse complement strand
GATGGAAAATTTAGTAAACCAAAATGCCTTGTCTATTATCTTCGAAGATGAATGGTTAATTGCCGTAAACAAACCCACAGGCATCAGCACTCAAAAAGACCAATCGAATGATATTGCCTTGGATGAAATGGTTATAAACTACCTCAAAACAAAAGAAGAATCAGAATTTTGTGGTTTAGTACACCGCATCGATAAACCTGTCAGTGGCTTGGTATTGTTTGCTAAAACAGAAGAGGCCTTGATTGCCTTAAACGATGCTTTTAAGTACCGAGAAGTTGAAAAACATTACCTGGCTGCCGTAAAGCATTTACCCGAACCCAAAGCAGCGACATTACAACATTGGATCATTAAAAACACCAAACTCAATAAAAGTTTTGCCAGTGCTACAGAAATTCCTCATAGTAAAATAGCCCTTTTAACATACGATACTGTCGGAAGCTCGGACCAGTTTCATTTGCTTAAAATAAAATTACAAACAGGACGACACCATCAAATTAGAGCTCAATTAAGCGCCATCAATAATCCCATCAGAGGAGACAATAAATATGGCTACAAAAGAAGCAATGGCAATGGAGGAATCAACTTGCATAGCTTTAGTTTAAAAATCAATCATCCTATCCTAAAAACACCATTGTACTTAGAAGCCCCACTTCCTAAAGATGATTTTTGGTGGCTCTTTAGTGTAGGCATGTCGGCTTAAGAACAGCTTCATTGCGGGATTGTGTGGTAATTAAATACTTATTTTAGGGCTTACTTAAAAACTATATAAGTATTGATAATTAGCAATTTAGGAGAGTTGTTTTAAAATTAAGTGCAAGTCTATTTGGATTTATTTTATTATGCTTTGCACCATTTGTCTGAAATACTAAAAGGAGAAAGGATTTAATGGGGTTTTAAAATATAAGGCAGTAATAGTAAAATTTGGGCGTGTCCGCCGCGGCGGACCAGGCTATCCATTGCAAGTCCTCGCTGCGCTGCGGGCTTTCCATTCCTATCCTTCACGCAAAGTACCTACCAATGCTGCGCTTTAGGCTACATTAAAAATTATTGGCGTTATTCAGCAAACCTGTTTCAATTTAAAATTCAAAATTCAAAATTCAAAATTTGTTGCTTTTGAGTTTTTCAGCAGACCCTATTTACCTCTCTTTGCCAATTGTGGCGACCATTTTTTTCAGAAATGCGATCCCCTCTTCAAAATCATTGGTGATTTCGCCATCAAGAATGGCTTCTCTTAATTTGATTTTCAACTCGCCCACTTCTTTGCCAGGTTGAAGATGGAAGATTTCCATAATGGCTTCGCCAGTGACGGCCGGTTGAAAATTTCTAACTTTATCTTTTTCTTCAATTTCTTTAAGCTTCTCTTCTACCCTATCAAAATTGGCCAAGTATTTCTTTACTTTTGATTCATTTTTGCTCGTCACATCCGCGCGACAAAGTATCATCAAGCTTTCAATATCTTCTCCTGCATCAAACAACAAACGACGAACAGCAGAATCTGTCACTTCCTCTTTGACCAAAGCAATAGGCCTTAAATGAATACGCACAAGTTTTTGTACTGATTTCATTTTTTCGTTGAGGGGTAATTTTAATTTCCTGAAAATTTCAGGCACCATACGAGCCCCCATGTCTTCGTGGCCATGAAAAGTAAAACCTATTTTAGGATGAAATCGCTTGGTTGGAGGCTTGGCAATGTCATGTAAAATAGCCGCCCAACGCAACCACAAATCGTTTGATTTTAATGCCACATTGTCGAGCACTTGTAAAGTATGGTAAAAGTTGTCTTTATGAGATTTGCCATCGCGGGTTTCGGTACCCAATAAATTTACCATTTCAGGAAAAATAAGTTGCAGCAAACCACTTCCTAAAAGCAATTTGAAGCCATAAGAAGGTTTTGGCGCTAAAATAATTTTATTCAGCTCGTCGGCAATTCGTTCTCCAGAGACAATACTGATGCGTTCTTTGTTTTTAACGATAGAATCGAAAGTACTTGGTTCGATATCAAAATCGAGTTGGGTACTGAAACGTAATCCACGCATCATACGCAAAGGATCGTCAGAAAAAGTGATGTCAGGATCTAAAGGCGTGCGAATAATTTTCTTTTTAATGTCTTCTAAGCCACCGAATGGATCAATCAATTCGCCATAATTATTTTTAGAGAGACTAATAGCCAAGGCATTGATGGTGAAATCTCTACGATTTTGATCGTCTTCTAAGGTGCCGTTTTCAACGGTAGGTTTGCGAGAGTTGACGTTATAAGATTCTTTTCTGGCCCCGATAAATTCAACTTCCCAATCCCCAATTTTCAACATGGCCGTTCCAAAATTCTTAAAAACGGTCACTTGAGGTTTCGATGGATGTGCATTGGCGACAGCCATAGCCAAATCAATGCCACTCCCTAAACAAACAATGTCGATGTCTTTTGAAGGACGATTTAAAATCAAATCCCTTACAAATCCACCAATCACAAAACAGTCTAACCCTAATTCGTGGGCGGCATCCGACACTAAACTAAAAATATCATTTTCTAACAGTACGGATTTATAAGGATGCACGCTTAAAGGAATTTTATTGAAGGAAATTGATTGGAATAGCATTTAGTGTTGGCAGTAATGCCGCCAACACCCAGCGTAAAACTATTGTTGATCGCCCAAAATGGTGTGGCCCATTTTGTCTCTTTTGGTTTTTAAATAGGCCACATTATGTTCATTGGGTTCAATTTCGATGGCGATACTATCCACAATTTCTAAACCGTAACCTATAAGACCAGCCCTTTTCTTTGGGTTATTGGAAATTAATTTAATTTTACTAACCCCTAAATCTCTTAAAATCTGTGCCCCAACGCCATAATCGCGTTCATCCATGTTAAAACCTAACTTGATATTGGCTTGCACGGTATCTAAACCCTGTTCTTGCAATTTATAGGCTTTCAATTTGTTTAATAAACCGATGCCACGTCCTTCTTGGTTCATGTACAGCACAATGCCTTTCCCCTCTTTTTCTACCATTTCCATAGCAGCGTGCAACTGAGGACCACAATCGCAACGACATGAACCGAAAATGTCACCGGTTACACAAGAAGAGTGCACACGCACCATCACCGCCTCCTCTGGTTCCCATTTGCCTTTCACCAAAGCCAAATGACTTTCATCAGTATTAATTTGTCGGTAAGCAATCAATTCAAAGTCTCCCCATTCGGTTGGCATTTGCACCCCAATTTCACGTTTGATCAGAGAATCTCTTTCTAAACGATAAGAAATCAAATCCTTGATAGACACCAATTTGAGGTTAAATTTATTTGCCAAAACCCTTAATTCAGGCAAACGAGCCATGGTACCATCTTCGGTTAAAATTTCAACCAACACACCCGCAGGTTGAAATCCGGCTAAACGAGCAAAATCGATGGTAGCTTCGGTATGGCCGGTACGACGAAGAACGCCACCATTTTTAGCCTTTAAAGGAAATATATGCCCTGGTCGACCTAAATCGCTTGGTGTTGTATGTGGATTGACTAAGGCACGCACCGTTTTAGAACGGTCTTGAGCAGAAATACCCGTGGTACAACCATCGCCTAACAAGTCGACAGAAACGGTAAAAGCTGTTTCATGACTAGAAGTATTGTTGCCAACCATCGGAGCGAGTTGTAATTCAGCACAACGCTCTTCTGTAAGCGCAGCACAAATTAATCCCCTAGCCTCTTTGGTCATAAAGTTGATAATTTCAGGCGTGATACATTCTGCAGCGCAGATCATATCTCCCTCGTTTTCACGATCTTCATCATCCACAACAATAATAATTTCTCCTCTTTTGATAGCGTCAATCGCCTCTTGTATTTTGTCTAACATATAAAATTTTGTAATTCGAAACCAAGTCTTAAGTCAATCTTAAGGCCTAAAAATGGAATGGGTACAAATTTATAATTAATTCGGCTTAAAGCATCCATTACCACACGATTATTTGATAAAATTGCTTTAAAAAAGCAAAAATTAAAAACAAGACCTACAAAAATATCAATAGTCGCTAAAAATTGGAGACAACATAAACAATAGGCTCGCAAGAGCGTTTAAAACCTAGCCTTTTTACGTTTTTTATACGATCGTTCCTCAAACATAAACCGCAACGGACCACGCTTGTTTAAATATTTTTTAATTTCATCAAAAGAAAAAGTAAGTTCTGCATTGGGTGCTAAATCTTGTTTATCTCTTGGAAAATTAAAATCATAACAAAATACAATGGTACTTTCTTCGATATAAAAAGCATCAATGTGTTCGAGTCCAAATTTATGATTTTTAAATAAATAACTATTTTGAGCATATTCTTCTTTGCTAATTTCAGCTATTTTTCTACTAATATGATCTTGTAAATGGCCATTACACAAAGTCAATAAATCTTTTGTAGTATAAGGATTTAACAAATCTTTCCCCATAATTTGGTCACCAGTTTTCAAGTCAAAGCTATAAAACTTCACCACAGTACTATGGTTATTGGTTAAAAATTGATTCACCGCTCGTAAACATAAAATATTTTCTCTATTGTATTTTTGGGCAAAGTCAGCGCTAATAATCCCATGCAGCATCCCATGATGTGCTTCAGATTTAACCACTTCTGCTTGAATATCTTCCAATGAAATACCGGTTATAGATTTTATATCCAACTGTTTATTTATTCTATCAGCCACGCGACTATCTTTGAGCACGATTTTAGGAATGGTGATATTGGGAGAATAAGTTGATTCTTTAAACAAGTTCAATTGAGCGATGTACGCATCTTTACCTTCATTTGATAGCTCAACTAATTTTGCTTTAAACAAACCTTGTGACAAATTATTTTGGTTTTTAAAAACCCCTTTCAGACGTTCTTTGTCATGTAAACGTGCATTAAAGGTCACTTTAGCATTCGATCCTATTTCTTCGATTACAAAATTATCATCGTCGATATTGCCACTAATATTGTGTTTCACCCCACTCGAATCATGAAAATAATATCCGTATAATTTATTACTATCAATATACATCGCCATCACAAGCCCCTGATTGTCGTCGATAGTACCTTTAAAAACATAAAAATCATTATCCAAGTGATCTTCAAAATTATCACCTGCTTTTTTTTGTTTGTAACAAGCACTCAAACCTACCATTAATAACAAAAACAATATTTTCAAACCTACATTTCGCTTATTTTTCATGGCACTGTTATTCAATTAGTTAAATAAAAATAGGCAAAAGGAAATACATTGCTGAGCAACATCATCCTTCAAAACAAACTATCATTAGGGTACAAATATCACAACAATCGCCTAATATCCAAAGGTAAATCCAAATTGTCGAGCACAAATTTATTCAGCACATTAAAATAAGATTAAAATTAGATTAAAATTAAATTAACACTTTGGATAATATTAGTAAATTCTTTATTAATATTGAAACAAAGAAAAAGCGAAGAAATGAATATTGCCTATATCAATGCCTTTACTGAACGTTTTGCCAATATTTGTGGCCATGAATTTAACCCACATGAATTGATGAATAATTTCCCTAGTGACGCAGACTACGGGAAAAATGATTTTCGTGAAATCATTGATGAGGTCATTAAAAATGCTAATAAAATAAATTTAACCATTTTAGAATCAAGCATTCACAAGAAAGACTTCAACAATTTTATTAAAAATATCAACTACCCATTTTTAGCCATTTACAATAAAAAAGGGAAGGTTTTTCCAGTCATTATCCACAAAAATGAACAGGGGCAATGGCTAGGCACGTACCTTGAAAATGATGATTTTTATGCCATAGACCTCAATGGCATTAAAAGTAATTTACAGCATCCCGAAAACAACGAAAAAGATTTCATTATCCTTTCGCCAATTTCGCTCAATTCTTTGGTAAGTGAAATCGCTGCAAATGGTGAAAAGCTTACGCCAATGAAAAGATTATTTAGGTTACTCAAAAATGAAAAGCAAGACATTGGGTATATCTACATTTATGCCTTGGCAATAGGTTTAATCAATTTATCACTCCCCCTTGGTATACAAGCTATTATTGGCTTAATTTCTGGAGGAATGATATTCAATTCTGTGATTATTTTAATTACATTAGTCATCATTGGTACACTTATCAGTGGAGGCTTGCAAATATTACAAATATCATTGGTAGAAACCCTTCAAAAAAGGGTGTTTGCCAAAGCATCTTTTGAGTTTGCTTTCAGGATTCCAAAAATGAAAACGGAGGAAATACTCAACTACTATCCTCCAGAATTAATGAACCGTTTTTTTGATATCCTTACCATACAAAAAGGTTTACCAAAATTATTGATTGACCTAAGTGCAGCCATGTTACAAATCTTGTTTGGCTTAATCCTTTTGGCCTTTTACCACCCCATATTTATCGTATTTGGGATTGTACTGATTGGCTTCTTGATGGTTACCTTTTACTTTACAGGCCCTAAAGGATTGGCTTCTAGCTTAGTGGAATCGAAGTATAAATACAAAATTGCACATTGGCTAGAGGAAATTGCAAGAACCCTTACATCATTTAAACTTGCAGGATTCACGAATTTACCCCTGCAAAAACTTGATTATTTCCTCAATGGTTACCTCAATTCTAGGCAAAAACACTTTAAAGTGCTGATTCTTCAATTTGGCAATATTATTTTATTCAAAACTGCCATCACAGGCGGCTTATTGATCATGGGAAGTTTGTTGGTAGTAAACAGGGAGATTTCTTTGGGCCAATTTGTAGCCTCTGAAATCGTCATCATTTTGATTATCAATGCCGTTGAAAAATTTGTTGTCAACCTTGATGTGATTTATGACTTACTTACAGCCGTTGAAAAGTTAGGCAATATCTCAGACATTTCCTTAGAAAAAAACAATGGCGTCATCATAGACCGTGGGGATGATGACAAAGGCATTCATTTAGTCGTGAAAGACCTCAAATACAAATACCCTGATGCCAAAGATTACGTTTTAAATGGGGTAAATTTCAATATTTTCCCTGGAGAAAACATCTGTATTGCTGGCTACAATGGGGCAGGTAAAAACACCTTACTCCAAATCATATCAGGAATTTTAGAAAACTACGAAGGAGGTATCGCCATCAATAAACTTTCATTAAGGGATATTAACCTCAATTCGCTTCGAGATGTTGTAGGGCGCTATAATTCTAAAGAGGACATATTTGAATCAAACATTTTTGACAATATCAGCATGGGAATTGCCAGAACTACCATCAACGACGTCAATTGGGCCATTGACAAAGTGGGGTTAAATGATTGGGTACACCAATTACCCCAAGGCCTAAATACCCAACTGATTGCTGGTGGTAAAGGTATAAATGCAACCATTATCAAAAAAATAATTCTAGCAAGGGCAATTGCAGAAAGACCAAACATTCTCATCACAACAGATTTCTTAGGAGGATTTGAGAAATCAGAAAAACTAAAACTCATCCATCTATTGCTCGACAAAAGTAATGGTTGGTCATTGTTAAGTGTAACCAATGACCCTGCATTATTAACCAATTGTGACCGAATTCTATTAATGGACAAAGGGATGATTATTGCGGAAGGCTCATTTGAACAACTCAAACAAAACCAACAATTTAGAGACATTATCCTTAACTAAAGCATTCACTAGTCAAGCAACCACCCTTGACCTAACACTATTAACACCAATGCTCAATATATCTAATAACAACATTCCCAAAATTGCCGATAACGACAAATTTTATGCGATGAAATTACTCAATACGCCTAATACAGGGCGGATTGTCGCATATTGCTTGGTGACAATATTTGTCATTTGTTTTTTTGTCATGATTTTGCCTTGGCAACAAAACATTTATGGAAATGGAGAAGTTACCGCTTTGACCCCACAAGACCGACCACAAACCATTGAAACAGCAATTGCTGGTAGAATTGAACATTGGCATATCAGAGAAGGGCAATTTGTAAACAAAGGAGAAATTATTGTAGACATCTCTGAAGTAAAAGACAAGTTTTTTGACCCAGAACAATTGACTAGAATAAGGGAACAAATTCAAGCTAAAAACAATGGCCTCGAAGCAACGCAAATTAAAATTGCCGCGCTCGACAACCAAATTAAGGCACTTCAAAATGCCTTAAATTTCAGTTTACAAAAAGCCAAAAATAAAATCAAACAAGTAACTTTAAAAGTAAAGTCTGACAGCACTGATTACCAAGCAGAAAAACTCAATTTTGAGATTGCCAAAAAACAATTTATCCGCCAAGAAATATTATACAAACAAGGCTTAAAATCATTGACAGAACTAGAACAACGTAAACTTAAACTACAAGAATCTCAGGCCAAATTAATTGCGGTTGAAAACAAATATTTAGCCACTAGAAATGATTTAACCAATGCCAAAATTGAATTAAATTCGATCACCGCAGAATATACCGACAAAATTTCCAAAGCAACCTCCGATAAAAGCTCTGCCATTTCTTATTTTTCTGATGCTACTTCTGAATTTTCAAAGCTCAAAAACGAACAAGCCAACCAAGAGATTCGTCGCAAACAATACAATATCAGGGCACCTCAAGATGGCTACATCATTAAAACACTCAAAGAAGGGGTTGGTGAAACAGTAAAAGAGGGAGAGGCAATATGTACCATTATGCCCGATGAGCCTGCAATGGCGGTAGCGATGTACGTAAAAGCGATGGATGTTTCGTTGTTGTCTAAAGGTAGAAAAGTAAGAATTGAATTTGATGGTTGGCCCGCCTTACAATTTAGCGGTTGGCCTTCGGTTTCTGTGGGTACTTTTGGTGGCGTAATTGATGTCATTGATTTTGTAGATAGTAAAGAAGGTAAATACAGAATACTTGTTCGCCCTGACCATAACGATGACCCTTGGCCTAAACAAATCAGAATGGGATCGGGCGTAAAAGGCTGGGCGATGCTTGATGAGGTGCCTATCTGGTTTGAATTATGGCGACAACTCAATGGCTTCCCTCCTAGGGTTAAATTGGTTGACCCTACCAAAATTGATAAATATTACGAACAGGAGAAAAAGTATTGATTTAGTTTTAAGTACAGAGTACAAAGTACAGAGTACAGAGTACAGAGTACAAAGTACGAAGTACGAAG
>JBEAZU010000241.1:0-5738 GCA_041169945.1 Bacteroidota bacterium | reverse complement strand
AATTGGTATTGCATCACAAAAGCAAGGTCATCGACGTCAATTCCCCTGGCAGCGATATCGGTTGCAATTAAAAATTGGGTATGTTTTGCCCTAAACTGGTCCATGATTTTATCCCTGATGCCTTGGGGTAAATCGCCGTGCAATCCCCCCACCGACATCCTGTTCATCAACAAATGTTTCACCATTTTTTGCACTCCCGCTTTGGTTCTACAGAAAATAATGCCACGTTCATTTTCATGTTGTTGTAAAAAATGAATCAAGGTATCGAGCTTTTGAATAGGCTCTACCAATAAATAATGGTGGTCAATTTTGAGTTTTTGTTGTTCTTGCACATCGATTAACCTGACTTCAATTTTGTCGGCATGCAAATATTTTTTGGTAAGCAAAGCTACCTCTTCAGGCATGGTAGCAGAAAAAAGCCATACTTTTCTTTCTGGAATTACTTGAGCCAATATTTTATTCAAATCTTCTTTAAAGCTCAGGTTCATCATTTCATCGGCCTCATCCAACACGATATAAGCGATATCTTGCATGTTGACTTCCCCACGGGTTAAAATATCAACAAAACGACCAGGCGTAGCCACTATAATTTGCGCTTCGTGCTTTAATGACTTAATTTGAGCCTTAAGAGATCCCGCACCACCGTGTATGGTGACGCAATTTATTTGCGGTAAGCATTGGGTTAATAAATTTATTTTGTCGGCAACTTGTTGTGCCAATTCCCTGGTAGGCACTAAAATTAATGCCTGAGGTTTCATGTTATTGGCATCAATTTTTGCTAACAAAGGCAAGGCATACGCGAGGGTTTTGCCGGTTCCTGTGGGTGCTAAACCAATAAAATCTTTGTTTTCTTTAAGCAGCACCGGAATGCTTTGCGCCTGAATATCAGTAAGGTCGTATATTTTTAAACTATTCAATACCTGTACAAACTCATTCGAAATGCCAATTGCAGAAAACCTTAGTCGCATATTTTTTTTGATGTAAAGATACTAAAATTTTAAACAGTTGAAGCTTACCGCACTAATTCTACAGGGCAAACGCAATGAAATATTTAAACTAAAATTCAAAGTAAAAAGCCTCATCCCCAAACCCAGCGCTACGCTCGTATCCTTCGCAAGCTCGTGCTCGCCGCTGGTCTATTGCGAAAGCAGTGATGAACGCAGTGATGACGTGTACCAAGGCTTATTCCAGCAATCAATGTCATGATATAATTTTTGCCTTTGTTGAAGGCTAAACACCCAACAAAAACAAAATTCAATGCCGTTAACTTAAGAAAATATCAGCGATTATCCGTCCAATCAGCTAAATCTGCGTTCCAAGTTTATATGCTTTGACAAAGAATAAAAACAAAATGGCACACAGATTTGACGGATTAAGCTGATCTTCACGGATTTTAATGTAACAAAATTCCTTAAGTTAACGACATTAGTGAACCATCGCGCAAGTCAAACATTTGACTTGCGCCAACGAGGGACTATTCTTTTACAGGCGTTGGAAACGCCTGTTTCGAAAATCCTCGTTGGAAACGAGGACTAGTGGTGTGCCAACCTAGCATTTACCCCACGTCGAAGACGTGAACCAAATGTCGTTAACTTAAGAATAAATCAGCATGATCTGCGTTCCATCCCGCACTTGCGGGATTATGCGCATAAAAAAACCGCAAACTTACATTTGCGGTTTTTCAATCTATAGAAATGATATTTTTAATCCATTAAACCTTTAGATACATGGTATTCGGCTAAGCCTTCCATAGGATTACGAATCACTTTATTTAAAGTGCATCCTTTGTCTTTGGCCACTTGAGCGAGTACGTCTTTCAAATAAAACGCTACAGAACCAATAAAGCTAATATTCAATTCTTGGTAACGAGGATATTTGGAAATACAAGCATCAAATTGCTCTTCAAAACTTTTATACGCTAATTTATAAACATAAGGATCAGCAATATTTTCAACAATGAATGGCATAAATGACGCTAAATACCTACTTGGAAATGGTTTAGTGTACACATTATCCAAGATAGACGCCGTTCTATCGGTATATTTAGCTTCAAATTTTTCACGAATATGCGCAGGCATATTGTTTCTCATATAATCTTTTAAAAGCAATTTGCCTTTGTAGCCACCACTTCCTTCGTCTCCTAAAAACAAACCAAGTGATTCCACATTGCTAATCACCTCTTTGCCATCGTAATAACAAGAGTTAGCACCTGTACCTGCAATACAAGCAATGCCTTCTTCATCGCCCAACACAGCACGAGCGGCAGCCAATAAATCATGCCATACGTGTACTTCTGCATCAGGAAAAGACTGACGAAGCGCAACCGCTACTTGTTCGCACTTTTCTGGCAACTCACAACCAGCACCGTAAAAATAAATTTTTCTAACGGTGTCTTTAAATTCTAGATTAGGTATCAAACCACTTTGAAGATTGTTCAAAATGTTTTCGGTGGTCTGATAATAAGGGTTAAAACCTACCGTCTTGTGATGATAAGTATTTCCAACACTGTCTATAAATAGCCAAGATGTTTTGGTTGTTCCGCTGTCAGCAATTGCAATCATTTTAGTAGAAATTGGAATTAAAATGAATATTCTCTTAAGATGGCAAGATAATGGAAAATTATTGTACTTAAGAATTTTCGAAAGTTTTTTATTGAAGTATCGCAAATCTACCCCTATTACGGCCATGCACCACCTACATGAAGACAATATGGAGCATTCCAATGCTTGTAAACAATACTGCGATCGATTCAATTGAGAACAAAACTAAGCCTTATTAAAAAACCAACCATTCAAGAAAAACAGGAACACAAAACCTGTTACAAAAAACATAACATCTCCGAATTCACCTATCTCATCGAGGGAAAAGTCTTTAAGTTAAGAAGAATATGAAGCCATTCGTACCAGCACCTTGCCTTTGATAACTAATTTAGAGATGGACAAGTGCCATCGTGGAAAAACGCCTAAAAGTCAGCAGCAAACACCTTAATGCGCTCGCTTTACTTACTCAAAATTTTCATTTCAACCCTTCTGTTCAAAGCCTTGTTGGCTTCTGTATCATTTTTCGCTACCGCTTGCACACTGCCATATCCTTTGTATTGAATCCTAGCGATGTCAATGCCTTGTGCAAGCAAGTAATCGACCACGGCCTTGGCCCGGTTTTGAGACAACAATTGATTATCAAGTTCTTTTCCCACATTGTCGGTATGCCCTGAGATTTCAATTTTTACGGTGGCATTGTTTTTCAAGAAAGCCACAATTCTTGTCAATTCAGCAGCGGAAAAAGGTTTGAGATCAAATTTTTTGGTGTCAAAAAACAAGTTATTGAGTCTTATTTTTTGCCCCACTTCAATAGGCACCAAAACCAAATCTTTTTGAATTTCGGCATAAGTGCTACAATTCCCCAAATCAAGGTTTTGCTCTTCGGCCATATAACCTGGCGCAGAAGCCATAAAAGCATAATTTGCCCCACAAGGCAATACTATTTTATAACTTCCTGTTTTAGGATCAGCATTGGCGATGCCCACTTCTTTGCCATCTGCCAAGGTTTCGTATTTGACATTGGCCACAATTGGTTTCCCTGTTTTGGCATCTAATACCACCCCTTTAATCAGCACCACCGGCTTAGGCTTGAGTGCTTCGGGAAGTTTCACCCTAAAAATATCGGATGCACCAATGGCCTCATGGCCTGACACTAAATAAGCATAATCGCCTGAAGCAGGCAAGGTAAAGCTCAAATCGCTTGAAATGGTATTGATCGTAGGACCAAGATTTTGAGGTTCGGTCCAATTTTGCCAAGTATCGTCAAGGCGTTTGGTCATGTAAATATCATCACTTCCGTAGGAGCTATACCCGTCACTGACAAAATACAAGGTTACCCCATCGGCGGCTAAAAAAGGATATTGATCATCACAAGCGGTATTGACCTGAGGACCTAAATTTTTAGGGATTGTCCATTTGCCATCCGCCTTGCGAAAAGTGACATACATATCCATAACCCCATACGTGTCATTTCTTTCCACACTCATTAAAAGTGTTTTACCATCGTTGGCAAGGTTAAATTCATTGAAAATATTTTTATTATAATAATTTTCAATCAATAATTTTTCGGGATAACTCCATCCCATAGGGGTCATGCGTACAAATGACAAGCCGTTGATAGGGCGTCCCATGGCAGGCAATTGGTCATCGATGAGCAGCGTATTGCCATCGGGACTAATCGCACTTAAATAATTATAAGTGGCATTATTTAACGGACGACCAATGTTTTGCGCTAATTTCCATTTGCCATCCTCCGCCAATTGTGAGAACCAAATATCGTCTTTGGGCCCTTCAATATTGCCAGGATGATCTCTGCGAGAATAATACAAGGTTTTGCCATCGGGCGCAATGACCGGCAATAATTCTATAAATTTGGAATTTACATTTTCGCCGAGGTTTTCGGGCTTAGCCATATTTGCTAAACCAGGCACGTCATTGGTTTTGATGATGGGTAAGACTTCCGCATCACTTATGCCTATGGCGTCAATTTCTACACTATCCGCAAATGCACCGGCATGGTTAAAGACCAACTTGAGGGAATAAACCTTAAAAGATGTTTCAGGAACAATAACGCTCAAAAGCCTTTTTCTAAGGTCGGTCAACTGAGGGCTAAATGTCTTGAGTTCGAATTCTTGACTTAAACTATCATAGGCCATAATTGCGACCAAGGCACCCGGACGTTTATTTTCGGCCACCATGACTTGTTTGATTTTCATTGGCAAGTCAAAACTAACCTGGATAAATTCAGCACTCGTTTTAAGTGACGGTTTCCAAACGGCACGGCTTCTACCCGCTTCAAGTTGAGGAAAACAATTGGGTTTCCCCAAGGCCTGGTTCGCCGCACCACCTTTGGTAGTCGATCGTTGAGACGATACTTTCACCACTTTGCTTGCCCATTGAATGGTTTGTGCATTGAGTGCCATGCAAGAAAATGACAAAAGAAATACGAGTAATAATTTCATGGGGTATATTTATTTTTTATCTTCAGGTCTATCAGCACAACAAGGCCCTTCATGTACCGCCGAAATCCATTCGGCCAATTCTTCCGCGCTTACCACAGGTTTTGTTGCAACGATAGTACACCAATCACAAACTTCGTTGTTAGCCAAAAAACCAGCGCCTTCACATTTAGGACAAAGATATCCGCAAGTACTCATCTATTTTGAATTAAACCTTCCACAATATAAATTAAATTATTAAAATTAGTTAATTTGTAGAAAATGAATTTAGAGGAAGTGATTTGTTTTACTACAAATAACAAACACTTCCTTTGACAAACCCAACACTTAACATCAAAAACATGTCACAGTTAAGCTACAACGAACTTGGTGCAGGAATGCCCTTGGTATTACTTCATGGATTTTGTGAATCGAAAGCCATTTGGAATGCCTTTGCACCAAGTTTAGCTTTGCACTACAGGGTAATTTGTGTAGATCTTCCTGGCTTTGGGGAAAGTGACTTGGATAAAGAAAATTGCAGCATGGAAACCATGGCCGATGCCGTTGCAAGTTTATTAAAATCATTACAAATTAGCCATTGTGTAATGGTAGGTCATTCTCTAGGTGGATACGTGGCCTTGGCTTTCGCTGAAAAACACGCCAAGATGCTGCTTGGCTTAGGAATGTTTCACTCCACCGCCTTCGCTGACAAACCAGAAAAGCAAGAGAATAGAAACAAAACCATGGCATACATCCAAGA
>JBEAZU010000240.1:0-7323 GCA_041169945.1 Bacteroidota bacterium | reverse complement strand
TCTGCAGCATTTTCTTTTTTACTCCATTTGTAATAATCATTTCCTGCTGGTCCTGATAAGGCTTGGTTAATGACCACTCCTTCACAATATAATTTGTCAATGCCAAGTGAAGCTTTGGCACAATCATCATCTATAATGGTATATGTTGTAGATTTGATCCCAAGGTTGCAGGTTGTAGTGGAAGTACTTAAGTCACCCGTTGCAGCAAGGATATCAAATTTAAGCGTTTCTGTACTTTCTGCAATAAGGTCGTCTACGACAGTAAATGGTAAAGGAATTCCGGTGATGCTTGTGCCATCATACGTGCCCGCCGGGATGGTAATGGTGGTTGGTGTGAGGGTATAATCTGTACCAATGGTGGCTGTACTGGTTACCGCAATGGTCACGGTAGTCGGGTTCACAATTTTGCCCAAAACAATTAACATAGGCTTGTTGGTTGGTGACGATTCAACCGTAGAATAGGTGCCTGCATTAAAGGCAATATAGGGATTTACTGTCACCAAGGCATTGCTAGAAAATGTGCCGACACAATTTAAATCGCTTACCGCAGTAAGCGTATAGTTGCTTGTTGAAGCAGGAGTTACACTAAACACATAGGGGCTCGTAGCGATGTTTGAAATTGTTTTAGGGCTGGTACCGTCAGTATAGGTAATACTCCAAGGGCTTGTGCCCGTGAAGGTGGCGGTTAGATTTGTGCTTGCGCCTGCACAAATGGTATTTAGACCAGTAAGTGTGGCCGTTGGCAGCACATCTGCGACCCTGCCTAAGCTAAAATAATAGCCTGTTGCAGCCTTAAAATCTACATCAAATTCTACCCATTGCGAAGCCACACTGAAACTGCTTGGTGCAATTAAAGTTGCGCCTGAAGCAAAGGTGCCATCACCATCTACCATTAACCGATAACTGTTTAAGCTGTTGCACCCTGTGGCTAAGGTAACACCAACAAGCGATAACCTTAATTTAACGGTACCAACAGTGCCTGCTTCTTGTGAGCGCCAAACCCTTTGAATTCGAGCAATGATGGGGGCTGCAAAATCAACCACCCCAGCGCTACTCAAAGCTTTATTGTCGTCTCCCCACGTTAAAAATGATTTGTTAGCGGCAAAAGTATTGCCATTTAAAAGGTTGGTGGTGGCAATGGCACCTAAAGCCATGGTAACTTTACTTTCAATGTTTTGGCTTGTACCTTGTTTTTGATTTAAAGCACTGGCATCGTCTCTGCCAATTCCTGCTACGTGATTTTGGTAGACAACACTTTTGTTCCAAATGTTGCTCAGGTCAGAAGCTAAATAATCAATAGGGCTAGCGGTATTTCCTAAAGTAATGCCATATTTGAGGCCTAAATAGCTTTCTACTTTTCTTCGATTGGTATAGCTTAAATGACTATTGTAATAGATAATTTCTGCAATATGTCCTTGAAATGTATATAAACCTGCAATGTCAGCTCCTATGGAAAAGTCACCTAATTTCGTTGGGTCAAGGGCTATTGGGGAAGCAAAAACTTTTGAAAACTCAAATAGTCCGTTTACATTAAGAGAATCGTTGATGGTATTAGAGTTAGCCGAACCAATAAATGACAAAGGGTTTACGATGGTGGTGCCTATGTTTCTACCGCTCGGTGCCACATTGTTTTTAGGAAAATCAAAACGCAAATATCCATTAGGTGCTTCTATTTCCCATGTGGTTCTGTTGGTGGCAGAATTTTGATCCCATTTGGCAATGACATCATTGTTGGCTACATCAATTGGAAGTTCTTTGGTGAATACCACAAAAAACGAATTGTTTGAAGCACTCATAAACCTAGATCCCAATACTTGGGCATTGGCATAAAGAGAAGAGGAGTTATTGAGATACACCGTAGGATTAAAGTTTAAGCCTGCAGGAACCAACGTTGGAATTCCTCTGACAGCATTGGCATGTACACCACCCACCACTTGGTTATTCCAAGCGGTTAAGGTTGTGCCGACCAAGGGTACATTGCCATCGGCTTTATGCCATGAGGTTAAACTTGTTGCGACGCCACCTGGACTTTGGGCTTTTACCAATAATGAAGTCGAAATAAAAACGAGTAGTATAAAATTTTTCATAAGCTTTAAATTTAATAAAGTATCGAATATTAAAACAAGGCATTTAAAAGTTAGCATTTCAATGATACCAAATGCTATCTCGTTGGTTGTACGGGGATTATATTGACAATGTTAATGAAATTTTCGAATTTTTTTATCTATACGGTGACAAATTAAAAGTAGTTATATAATTATGCGAAAATTTTATTTATTTTTAATGTAATTAAATTGTTACTATTTAGTTTCGTTATACTATAAAATCTTTTTTTTTGATTAAAATTATTAAAATTAATTGATTTATGCTTATGATTTGTGCTGTAAATGGGCCATTGAAATTAATCTGATTCAAATGCTAGTACCTAGCAAAATATAGTTGGTTTTATTTATATCTAATACATTTTGAGCGTTTTAATACTATTTTTATTATTGTCTGGCTATTGTTAATTACTTTTTGGGAGATTGTTTAGGTAATATGGAAAGACAATTTGCTTGTTATTTTACCCAACATATTGAATACATGCTTTCATTAGCTTTCGTAACCAATATAAATCAAGACGGCATGCAACATGTATTTGGTGAGAAGGAAAGGTAGGGAGATAGTCCGAAATCGTTTTCGTGCACCATTCCAAAGCCAATTTTTCCATGCTTAGTTTCGCAACATCTTATTGCTTCCCCATAAAAAATATGTATTTTTGAACAAGCAATAAAATCACTATGCGCGAAGATTATTTGAATGCAGACAACGAAAACTTGTCTTCAAATGAAAAAGAAATTGAAAGAGCACTTAGACCTTTGTCTTTTGGCGATTTTGAGGGTCAACAAAAAACCGTTGATAACCTCAAAATATTTGTAAGTGCTGCCAAGCAAAGAGGTGAAGCACTTGACCATATTTTATTACATGGCCCTCCAGGTTTAGGCAAAACTACTCTTTCGCATATTATTGCCAATGAATTGGCTTCAAGCATTAAAATTACTTCTGGTCCTGTGCTTGATAAACCAAGTGATTTGGCTGGTTTGTTAACCAATTTGGAACCTAATGATGTTTTGTTTATCGATGAAATTCATAGGCTTAGTCCAATTGTAGAGGAGTATCTATATTCTGCGATGGAAGATTATCGCATTGATATCATGCTCGATTCTGGTCCAAATGCTCGAACGGTTCAAATTTCATTAAGTCCTTTTACCTTGATTGGTGCTACTACACGCGCAGGTTTATTGACCTCCCCATTGCGTGCAAGGTTTGGCATCAATGCCCGATTAGAATATTACGATGCCAAATTATTGACGAGCATCGTCATGAGGTCTTGTGCCATTTTAGGAACCCCAATTGAAGAAGATGGTGCTTATGAAATTGCGAGAAGAAGCAGAGGAACTCCCCGTATTGCCAACAATCTGTTAAGAAGAACCAGGGATTTTGCCCAAATAAAAGGCAATGGTAAAATTACGGTGGCCATCGCAGAAATGGCGCTTGAAGCACTTGATGTAGATCAAAATGGCTTAGATGAAATGGACAATAGAATTTTATTAACCATCATTAATAAATTTAAAGGTGGTCCTGTGGGGCTTTCCACCATTGCGACTGCTTGTGGAGAAGAAGCAGAAACCATTGAAGAAATGTATGAACCATTCTTAATTCAAGAAGGCTATCTTAAAAGAACTGCTAGGGGTAGAGAAGCGACAGAACTTGCCTACAAACATTTGAATATTGTACCTAGACTCAAACCTGGCACTCTCTTTTAACGTGCTGGTTTTATGGTTTAAGTATTTATATCCGAATAAGATTTGCCTTCATACGGTCAATAATATTGATATAAACCATGTTCAATGTTAAAGATACATACGGTAATATTGAAACTTTTTTATATCTTGCTACTATTAAATAGGACATTGTAGTGACAATACGTAAACAACTTAGGGGTCTTTTTATTGCCGTAGGATTATTGTGCATGAGCCTAATTATTGGGGTTACTGGCTTTATGACCATTGAAGGCTATACCTTGTTAGAGGCATTGTTCATGTCTGTGATCACGATTTCTACCGTTGGTTTCACGGAAGTGCATTTGTTGTCGGATCGAGGAATGGTGTTTACGGCCATTTACATTATCTTAAATTTAATTATTTTTGCCTATGTAGTTTCTGTGATCAGCAAGTTTCTATTTGAAGGTAAGTTAAAATCTATTTATCAAGTATATATGTTCGAAAAACATCTCAGTACTTTAACTAACCATATTATTGTGTGTGGTTATGGAAGCAATGGCTCTCATACTTGTGAGGAACTTTATAAAAATAAAAAGAAGTTTGTAATCATCGATTCCAATGCTGACATTCCTCGTCGTTTTCCTGATAATATAGAGTATGATTTTGTTTGTGGGGATGCCACCAATGAAGACGTATTGATTAGGGCAGGTGTTAAAAATGCCTCGGTATTAATCATTGCCACTTCTTCTGATGCGTCCAATGTATTCATTACTTTAACCGCTAGGGAATTAAACCCTAAAATTAAAATTATTTCAAGGGCTTCAGAGCCAAGTTCCGAAAAAAAATTATACCACGCTGGCGCAACCAATGTTATCCTTCCGGATGTAATTGGGGGAACTTTTATGGCCCGGTTAATTACCAAGCCCGAGGTTATTGAATTTATGGAATTACTCAGTGGCGACAACGATTTATCAATACGTTTGGAAGAATATAAGTTTGACCAACTCAAGCAACAGTTTAGAAATAAATCCATCAAAGAATTAGAAATCAGTAACCATACTGGCGTTACCTTGGTAGGGTTTAAAGATAATTTAAAAGGATTTATGCCTTTTAAACCTGAAACCATTTTTGGAGAAAATGATATCATGATTATTTTAGGGACTGATGAAACCTTACTTTCTTTTAAAAAGGTGTTTGTTGCCTAAATAGGGTTTTTTTGAGTACATGATTAGCATTTTCTATCGCACTACATAGGGTCTGCTGAAAAACCATTAATATTTTAAATATCAGTAAATTATAATTAAAAACAGCGTATAAAATGCAAGCAAATCATGCGCAATCTTTGAATTGTCTTGCATTAGACCTTATAAAAAATGCGTTATCCCGATATTCTCGGGAAGCGGTTAAAAACAAAACACTGTTTGAGCCACACGATTTTTTGTATTTCCAACAGATTTGGGGGCGAGTTTGTTTTGTTTCAGCGTAATGGAGCAAATTCGTAGCATTTTTTATACAGTCTTGATTTTCGTTGGTTACTTTTTTCATCAAGGAAAAAAGTAACAAAAATTAGAATGAAAGTAAAGATTAATAAGTAAACGAGTTTTTCAGCAAGCCCTACATAGTTATGAGAAAGCTTATGATTATTAGCGTATCCTACTTTTAAGCCAATTTTCCGATGACCTCAAATTTATCGAATACAAAAACCGTATGTGGCGCGTCTTCCATTTCTTCGGTGAGGTCTTGTCCTGCCCAATGTTCGTAATGTTTGCCATTTCTCCATAATTTAGAGCAACTTACATCGTAAATTAAGCCTTTAAAGGCACACCAAATCTCAGGCTTGTCTTGACCATTGCGTAATGCAAGCTGAGATTTGGTATAGGTTGGTATGTTTTCCAAGAAATGTTAGTTAGTGGTTAACCTGTGCATGTTTTAAAGCACATGGTATAATGCAGAATGGTTATTTGAAAATTATTCGGCCCCAATACCCAAATAAGTTCTTATTTTTTCTTTTTCAAATTTTACTTGTGCTTCTTCTTCTTTGGTCAATAAAGAGACCACAATTCCAATCACAAATGCTGCTGTCATGGAAACGATGGCAGGGTTTTTAAGTGGAAATATCGCGGTTTCATTTTTAAAAATATCAACCCAAACGGTAGGGCTCAATACAATTAATACAATAGAAATGATTGCGCCAGACAAGATGCTCCAAGCAGCACCTTGGGTAGAGAATTTTTTCCAAACAATAGACATGATGAGGGCAGGGAAATTAGCACTAGCAGCAATAGAAAAAGCTAAGCCAACCATGAAAGCAACATTTTGTCCTTTAAAGAGTAAGCCCAAAGCTATGGCCAAAATACCCAAACCTATGGTAGCTTGTTTGGCCACTTTTACTTCTCCTTTTTCGTCTGAAATTCCTTTTTTAATGACGTTTACATACAAATCATGCGATAAAGTGGAGGCACCAGAAAGGGTTAAACCTGCCACCACAGCAAGAATGGTAGCAAATGCCACCGCTGCAATAAAGCCCATAAACAAATTTCCTCCTGTGGCTTCCGATAGTAATATCGCCGACATATTGCCGCCAGCATCAATGTTGCCAATGGCTTCACGGCCTACAATGGCTGCGGCTGCAAATCCAATGACGAAAGTTAAAATGTAGAAATAACCAATAAATCCAGTAGCAACAAATACTGATTTACGTGCTTCTTTGGCACTTGGAACGGTATAAAAACGCATTAAGATGTGGGGTAAACCAGCTGTGCCCAACATCAAGGCCAATCCTAAAGAAATAGAATCAAGGGGGTTAGAAATTTGTCCACCGGGAGACAACGCTTCTATTCCGTAATCATCGGCTACTTTTTTAAATATTGCGACCAAGTTAAAATCAAATTTAGCCAAAGCCAAAATCACCAATAAGGTTGCCCCTCCTAACAATAATACGGCTTTGATAATTTGTACCCAAGTAGTCGCCAACATCCCGCCAAACAACACATAACTTACCATGACCGACCCCACAATAATGACCGCGACATTGTAATCGATGCCGAAAAGTTTTTGTACCAAACCACCTGCACCAACCATTTGGGCAATTAAATAAAAGGTAATGGTTGCAATAGAGCCAAAAGCAGCAGCAATTCTAATGGGTCTTTGTTGTAAACGAAAGGCTACCACATCGGCAAAGGTATATTTGCCTAAATTTCTTAAGGGCTCGGCTACTAAAAACATAATTAAAGGCCAGCCCACGATAAAGCCAATAGAATATATCAAGCCATCAAATCCTTTCATGGCTACCATGCCGGCAATGCCTAAAAATGAAGCCGCGCTCATGTAATCACCAGCCAAGGCTAAACCATTTTGAAAACCAGTAATGCTACGACCTGCAGCATAAAATTCAGAGGTTGTCTTTGTTTTTTTGGAAGCCCAATAGGTGATGCCCATTGTGATGGCTACAAAAACGAAAAACATGCCTATCGATGCCCAGTTGGGTTGTCCGATGGCTGACACTTGAAGTAATATTGAATATAACATGGGAAAATTAAATTGCTAAGGTTTGAATGCC
>JBEAZU010000239.1:0-7004 GCA_041169945.1 Bacteroidota bacterium | reverse complement strand
GTATAAGGTATAAGGTATAAGGTATAAGGTATTAATTATTAGGTACTTTGTACCCTGTACCCTGTACCTTGTACTTTGTACTTTGTACCCTGTACTTTGTACTTTGTACTTAATACCTAATACTTTGTACTTTGTACTGAAAACGCCATGGCGTAAAATTTAATCTGTTTCACCATCGACAATAAACCATTGGAACGCGTTTGTGCCAAATGTTGACTTAAACCTGTTTTTTCTATAAAATCTAAGTTGGCATTGATGATGTCTTGTGGGCTTTGGTTTGAAAAAACTTTCAATACCAAACTTACCAATCCTTTTACAATCAATGCGTCGCTGTCGGCGGTGAATAAAACTTTACCATCGGCATAAGTGGCATCCAGCCAAACATTTGACTGACATCCTTTAATTTTATTGCTGTCTATTTTTTTATCTTCTGCAATTGTTTGTAAACTTTTGCCAAGTTCTATAATGTATTCGTATTTATCAGTCCAATCTTCAAACAAATCCATTTCTTCAATGATTTGTGCTTGTATTTCTTCAATCGTCATAGCTTAATGTTGCATGTTAAGTTTTTAGTAATGATTATCTCAACATTTTTACGGCTTTTCTTAAGGCCAGCATCATGGCGTCAATTTCTTCTTTTGTATTGTAGAATGCAAAGGAAGCCCTAGATGTTCCCAAAATACCAAACCTGTTCATCAGTGGTTGTGTGCAATGGTGTCCTGTTCGGATGGCAACACCTTGTTGGTCAAGGATAATGGCCAAGTCTTGGTGATGAACTCCTTCAATAATAAAAGAGGCCACGGATACTTTCTGTTGTGCTGTTCCAATGATGGTTAAGCCTTCTATTCCCAATAATTGTTCGCTTGCATATTGGAGAAGTTCATGTTCATACGCTGCAATATTGTTTTTGCCAAGCGCATTGATATAATCAATGGCAGCCTTAAAAGCGATGACATCGGCAATATTGGGCGTTCCTGCTTCGAATTTATAAGGCAATTCGTTGTAGGTTGTTTTTTCAAAGGTAACTTCCTTGATCATTTCACCGCCACCATGGTAAGGAGGCATGGCTTCTAATAATGCTTTTTTGCCATACAATATTCCTACACCTGTTGGGCCATATAATTTATGGGCCGACATTACAAAAAAATCGCAATCCATCGCTTGCACATCTATCTCTAAGTGTGAAGCCGATTGAGCGCCATCAATCAACACTTTAGCCCCCACTTTATGGGCTTGTGCTATGATTTCTTTTACTGGATTAATTGTTCCTAAGGCATTAGAGGCATGCACTACAGCTACCAATTTGGTTTTAGGACTTAAAAGTTTCAGGTAGGCATCGAAGATAATTTCTCCTGCATCTGTGATTGGAATTACTTTTAAGATGGCGCCTTTTTCTTCGCAAAGCATTTGCCATGGAACAATATTGGAGTGGTGTTCCATGGTAGAAATGATGATTTCATCTCCTTGTTGAATAAAAGCTTGCCCAAAACTATGGGCAACCAAATTGATGCCTTCCGTTACCCCTCTGGTAAATATGATTTCTTCTTCATGCGCAGCATGTAGAAACTGTTGTACTGTTTTGCGAGTCGCCTCATAAGCAGCAGTGGCTTTCTCTGCTAAACTATGAATTCCTCTATGTATATTGGCATTTGAACTTTCATAATACTCCACCAAGGCTTCCACCACTTGTTTGGGCTTTTGGGTAGTAGCGGCATTGTCAAAATACACCAATGACTTACCATTTACTTTTTCAAGCAAAATAGGGAAGTCTTCCCTTATTTTTTGAATTTCGTTTGCTGTAAAAGGCATATTAGTGTTGCGTTTTTAGTGTTGAATGTTTAGTATTAAAATATAGATGAAGGAATGAGGTCGTTTTATGTTAATTATTTTCAATTTACTGCCAACGCATCATTCAATATTCAACACTAATTTACAGCCAACTTCTCTGCTATTTGATGTTCTAAATTCGCTTTCAATGACTCAATTTTTATATTGGCAATCACATCAGAAGCAAAGGCATATACCAATAAAGCTTTGGCCGATCTTTCACTCAAGCCTCTTGAGCGTAAGTAAAACAAAGATTCAGGATCTAGTTGACCTGAAGTAGCCCCATGCGAACATTTTACATCATCAGCCCAAATTTCAAGTTGAGGTTTGGTGTTGATGGTGGCTTCATCAGACAATAAAATACTTTTGTTTGATTGAAAAGCATTTGTTTTTTGAGCGTCTTTTCTAACAAATATTTTACCGTTGAAAACGCCCGTCGATTTACCGTCTAATACCCCTTTGTAAAGTTCTTTGCTATTACAATTTGGTTTGGCATGGTCAACGATGGTGTGGTTATCGATATGCGTGCTGCCAGCAGGTACAAATAGTCCAAATAAATTTGATTCTATGTGTTCTCCATCAAGTACTGCATTTAAGTTATTTCTAACAATGGCACCGTTTAATGTAACGGTCACCGCATTGAAGGTGCTTTTTTCTTTTTGATGTACTTGGGTGGTACCTACATGGTAGGCCTTTTCGCTTTCATTTTGTATTTTGTAATAATCAATAATCGCGTCAGTTGCAATCGAAATTTCTGAAACAACATTGTTGAAACTTGCTTTGTTACCAAGGGTATGAAAGCTTTCTACCACTGTTGCTTGGCTATTTTGTTCAAAAAGAAACAAGTTTCTCGCTTGTGCAAAAATATCCTCATTGCGGGTATCAGAAATGAAATATAATACAATAGGTGCTTTTACAATTTTGTTTGAAGGCACACGAATATATACGCCATCATTGGCCGTAGCGGTACTTAAAGCAGTAAATCCATCGGCAACATTGTTGGTGTATTTTGCTAAATGCTCGTCTATATTGGCTTTTTCTGAAGCGTTGTTGTATGCTTCTGCCAAAGTAGTAATCATCGCTTCAGTACTTGGTGTAACAATGTGAGAGAGTGATTTTTGGAAAGCACCATTCACAAATACCAATACATTCGAGGTTTCAGCAACGATTTCCAAGGCTTTTAAATCATCCCCTGTAATATTCCCTTTGGCTTGTAAAGAAAAATTTGTTTTTACTGCCGGAATAAAGTTTGTGTATTTAAATTCTTCATTTTTGATGCTTGGAAATCCCAAGTTCTCAAATGAATCCCAAGCGGTTTGTTTAATTTTACTTAAGGTTGATTTATCAACAGATTGAAATTCAGCTTTTAAGTTTTCTATGAAGGTAGCGCTATTGCTCATGATTAGTTCGTTTAGAGTGAAGAGTTTAGGTTTATCGTTTGGCGATTTGTAGGTCGCCATTTACGGATAAATGAAGGCTAAACTATTTCTTTGTTCTCTTCTTTAATCCAATCGTAGCCTTTTTCTTCTAATTCTAAAGCCAATTCTTTGGTGCCAGATTTTACTATTTTACCATTGTATAATACATGTACAAAATCAGGAACGATGTAGTCTAACAACCTTTGGTAATGGGTAATAACAATGAAAGAATTGTCTTTACCTCTCAATGCATTTACGCCATTGGCTACAATGCGTAGGGCATCGATGTCCAAGCCCGAATCGGTTTCATCAAGAATGGCCAACTTAGGTTCAAGCATCGCCATTTGAAATACTTCATTGCGTTTTTTTTCACCGCCAGAAAATCCTTCGTTCAATGACCTGCTTAAAAGGCTTTGGTCAATTTCTACGGTTTTCATTTTTTCTTTCATCATTTTCAAGAAAGAAACCGCATCCAAATTGTCTTGTCCTCGGTGCTTTCTGATTTCATTGATGGCTGATTTTAAAAAATTGGTTGTGCTTACGCCTGGTATTTCAATAGGGTATTGAAAGGCTAAAAATATTCCTTCTCTTGCTCTTTCTTCTGGAGACATCTCTAAGAGGTCTTTGCCTAAGAAAGTTACTTCACCATTGGTTACTTCGTAATCGCTACGACCAGCCAATACTGAAGAAAGGGTGCTTTTTCCTGCGCCATTAGGGCCCATGATGGCATGTACTTCTCCTGGTTTAATGTCTAAATTTAAACCTTTTAATATTTCTTTATCGCCAATACTGGCCTGTAAATTCTTGATTGATAACATCTTTGTTAGTTTTGAGTGTTGAGTTTTGAGTTTTGAGTATACCCTTACCAACTTTTTGGTTTTAATTTTTGGTTTTTTAGTTGTAAATATTAAATGGAGAGATGCTATTAACAACTCAACATTCAACACTCAAAACTATCCCACGCTTCCTTCTAAGCTTATCGCCAAGAGTTTTTGTGCTTCTACAGCAAATTCCATGGGCAATTTGTTGAGTACTTCTTTGCAATAGCCATTTACAATTAAAGCAACCGCTGTTTCGGTATCAATACCTCTTTGGTTGCAATAAAATATTTGGTCTTCTCCAATTTTAGAAGTGGTAGCTTCATGTTCAATTTGAGCAGAAGCATTTCCCACTTCAATATAAGGGAAAGTATGAGCCCCACATTGATCTCCCATTAACAAGGAGTCGCACTGGGAGAAGTTTCTAGCATTTTTGGCTTTTTTGGCTACTTTAACCAAGCCTCTGTAAGAGTTATGGCTACGGCCACAAGAGATACCTTTTGATACAATTCTACTTTTGGTATTGTTGCCCAAATGTATCATTTTGGTACCTGTATCGGCTTGTTGCATGTTGTTGGTAACCGCTACAGAATAAAATTCTCCAATAGAATTGTCTCCTTTTAGAATAACGCTTGGGTATTTCCAGGTAATGGCTGATCCCGTTTCTACTTGTGTCCAAGATATTTTGGCTGAATCACCTGCGCAAATGCCTCTTTTGGTTACAAAGTTGTAAATTCCACCTTTGCCATTTTTGTCTCCAGGATACCAGTTTTGTACGGTTGAGTATTTTACCTCGGCTTTGGCTTCGGCTATAATTTCTACTACCGCTGCATGCAATTGGTTTTCATCACGCATTGGGGCCGTGCATCCTTCCAAATAACTAACATAACTTCCTTCTTCCGCTACAATAAGGGTTCTTTCAAATTGACCGGTATTGGCTGCATTGATCCTGAAATAGGTGGAAAGTTCCATAGGGCTACGTACGCCTTTGGGGATATAACAAAACGAACCATCAGAAAATACGGCCGAGTTTAGGGCGGCGTAATAGTTGTCGGTGGCTGGCACTACAGCGCCTAAATATTTTTTTATTAATTCAGGATGCTCATGCACCGCTTCACTCATGGAACAGAAAATAATGCCCAGTTCGCCTAGCTTTTCACGATAGGTAGTTGCAATTGATACTGAGTCTATAACAGCATCTACCGCTACGCCTGTTAAACGTTTTTGTTCGTTTAATGAAATACCTAATTTTTCGAAAGTGGCTCTTAATTCAGGGTCAATTTCATCCAAAGAGTTGATGGTCTTTTTTTGAACTGGCGCTGAATAATATATAATGTTTTGAAAATCAATTTTGGGGTAATGTACGTTTTGCCAAGTTGGTTCTTCTAGGGTTAACCAATGACGATAAGCCTTTAATCGCCAAGCCAACATCCATTCTGGCTCATTTTTTTTGGCAGAAATATACCTTACGATATCTTCGCTTAAGCCCATTGGTGCTGCTTCATTTTCGATTTTGGTCTCAAAACCGTATTTGTACTCTGAAGAGGTAATTTCTTCAAGAATATTAGCTTCGCTCATCTTCTCTTATTTAGACTAATTCTACTTACAGTACAAAAGTATAAATTATATATATATATAGGTAGTTAATAGGCACATATTTTATAAAAAAAATATTCATACTTTGATGCCTAAAAATGTATTTCTTGAAGTGGTATTGAATTGCTATTATTATGGACTGTTTTCGGGGGGGGGGAGTTCAATGGAGGTTTTTTCGAACAAGGAACAGGTTGTGACTTGGTTTACAACCACCGTATGATTTTTTTTGATATTAGGTAGCTTTTTTATTGACCTTCCGATCCATCTTTGTAATCAAATGCGGTATTAAAATCACCATTTTCATGGTACCATTTCCAAAGTCCAACTCGTTTGTTGCTAAGGTATTGTCCTTGTAATTGGAGGTTTCCATTTTCATGAAATTCTTTGTAGTCGCCTGTCTTACCTGTCGAATAAGTACCACTTTCTTTACTATTGATACTAAGCTGACTTGATTTATTTTTTATTTTCCCATTGTTATTATATACCGTTACTGTCATCATTAAAGACGTGTCATTTCTTGTTTCTTGGTCTGTAAATGATAATTGGCCACTTACTTTCTCTGAGAATTGCTCAAAATATACTGTCTTACCATGAACTGTGATGCTTGTTTTAATAAAACCATTATCGTAGTACTGAGAAGTAACGTTCTTTGTCAAGTCAAACGTTGCTTTGATAACTCCGTTATCATAAAAATGTTTCCAATTTTTTATTGCAATACCTTTCTTGAATTGCCCTTGAGCAATCACAATATTTTTAGTGTTAGTAAATGTGAATTGTCCGGAAGATTTATTTCTAAAAATGTCTGAAAACTGTTTTAAAGTTTGAAGTTCAATTGCTGTAGCAATGTTTGCTGTAACTTCTTTTGACCACCTATCGCAGTGGCCACCAAATCCGAAAACTTGTCCACTGCCTTCTGTATAAATGAGGTAGGTTTTACCAATAGTCAAGTATGAACCTGCTCGAAGAGTTACAATATTTGTGTCAACCTTACCAAAATAAACGGTTACAATTTCAGCAGTCGCTTTACCGTCAATACTACCATCAGAACTTGTTAATATATTGTTGTTAGTATCTTTCAGTGTCGAAAATGTCAAAACCTTACAAGTGAAAATGGTCCCTGATTGTCCTTGGAAAAGCATTTCTGTCAAAGTTCGGTCGTCACCTACACAACAACCCAATGAACTATTATAAAGTCCAACATAAAGTAATATGGTTAGTAGTGTTTTCATAATTTAATAATAACGAGCGCAAACTTGCGTAATATGCGGATTCACCCAGGGCAAACGCATTAAAATATAAAGTAACTCAAAAGCCTCACCCCAACCCTCTCCAAAGGAGAGGGAGC
>JBEAZU010000238.1:0-3194 GCA_041169945.1 Bacteroidota bacterium | reverse complement strand
TGAAATGACAGGTTTTGGTTTGCGAGAAGTAACAAATCCTTCAGAAATATTAATTTCTCAACGCGACGATGCTTTAAGTGGCGTTACTATTGGGGCAACCCTAGAGGGCAATAGGCCCATGTTAATTGAAATTCAATCGCTTGTGAGTGTCGCTACTTATGGTACACCACAACGCTCCTGTACAGGTTTTGATGCCAAACGCTTGAACATGTTGTTGGCGGTATTAGAAAAAAGAGGAGGCTTTAGACTAGGCACACAGGATGTGTTTTTAAATATTGCAGGCGGCATAAGGGTAGAAGATCCTGCCATGGACTTGGCAGTATGTGCGTCCATCGTCTCTTCTTACCAAGATATTTTTATTCCTAAAGAAGTTTGTTTTGCGGCAGAAGTGGGCCTTGGTGGCGAAATAAGGGCCGTTACACGCATTGAACAACGTATTTCAGAAGCCGAAAAACTAGGTTTTAAAGAAATTTTCATTTCAAAATATAACAAAGTAGTCCAAGATCCAAATTCAAAAATTAAAATTCACGCCATTGGCAAACTCGACGATGCCTTGAGTGAATTGTTTGGGTAAGTGTCGACAACACTATAATGGTTGTCAACACTAAAGAAGTGTTGTCAAATTGTTTAAACACTATAATGGTTAAATGCTCGATAATACCGCATCAATGAAGTCAAACACCGGTTTATAATGGTCGCCTACTTTTTCAGGTTTTTGATTACCCAAACGAGCAATGACGATATTTTTAGAAGGAATTACAATCACCATTTGTCCCAATATTCCCCTTGCATAAAACACTTTCATGCCTTTATAATTGGGAATTATCCACCATTGATAGCCATAAAAATCATTGGGTTTCCCTGTTTCACTATCAATTAAATTAGCTGGTGCAATAGACGCATTTACATAGCTGCTGTCTACCAGTTGTTTTCCTTTCCAATTGCCTTGGTGTAAATAGAGGGAGCCTATTCTTGCAAAATCTTTCACATTAGAATACAAACAACAAAAGGCTTTTTCATTTCCGTTTTTGTTATCTAAACTCCAAGAAGCATCGTTTACAGCACCCATGGGTTGCCATAATTTTTCTTGTGCGTAGTCAGCAATTTTTTTTCCAGTTGCTTTTTGTAACACAAAAGAGAGCAATTGTGTATCACCACTTAAATACGTAAATGCTTTACCTGGTGTGGCAATGACACGTTGTCTTAACATCAATCTCCATAAGTCACTCCCATAATACGCTTCGGTGGTCATCGATAGTGGGTTTTGATATGATTCATCCCAATTTAAACCCGAACTCATGGTAAGCAAATGTTTGATTTTTATTTTTTTGAATTTCCCTTGGTTAAATTCTTCTAAGTAATCGCCAATGGATTGTTCAACGCTTTTGATTTTGCCTTCTTTAATGGCAATACCCACCAGCATTGAGGTCACACTTTTACCCATTGAAAAAGAGTTTGAAAAAGAGTTTTCGCCATAACCCGACCAATATTCTTCATGTAACAAGGAGTCATTTTTAAGTACTATAAAAGCAATGGATTTATGTTGCTCATGATAGGCTTTTAGCTTTTTTGACAAAGACGTGTGGTTGTATGCTGGGGCATGTGGCCAAGGTTGAGGTTGGCTTGATTTTTTGATTAGCCTTTGCTCAAAAATGGTATTGTCGTCTATATTGGCAAAATTATAGACCAATGCTTTGTAGAAAAATGTCTTTTCTGTAAGAATTAGTAATATATTACCCAAAATAAACGCTACCAATAGCGCTCTTCCTATTTGTTGTTTCAGTTGGTGTTTCATTGGGTAAAGATTAGTATGTAGTGCACAAACGAGAAAGCGTTACTTGAGGTTTTGTTTTAAAAATCATATCCGAGCGAAACCATAAACCTTGGTTTTTTATTTTCGTAATCCTGAACAGGCCAAGCGACATCAAATTTAAAATAATAACCCAAAGCATGGGTATGAATGCCGGGTCCATAACTTGATAAAAACGGGTTTTTGAAGTTGATAATTTTTGCTTTAAATACGCCTTGGTCTAAGGCAATTGTGTTAAAAGAATTTTCAGAATTGAAAGGATTAATGCCGGTCCAAGCAGCCCCAATGTCATAAAATCCTATCAATTGAAAATTGCGTAAAAATTCAGATTTGATTAATCCTTTATAAAAGTATTTTACCAAAGGAATTCTTAATTCTGCATTGATTAATAAATGAGCTTTTCCACTCAACTGGCTATAATTAAAGCCTCTCAGGTTGGTCACGTACCTGTTAAATAAGAATTTGCGTGAGTCAACATTTGGTCCAAAATACAAGGGGCTATTTTTATCTAGCACAATGGCATCTGGGGCAAAAGCCCAGTTGTCGACCCCACCTAAAAGATAGTTGGGTGCACCACTGCCATAAAAAGATCCAGTGGAGAGTCTGGTAGCAAAAATGATTTCTTTGTGTACTTTTTTATAATTTCTAACATCAAGTTCAATACTACTGAAACTGCTGTTTTTTTCTGCTAAGCCCATGTAATTATCAGAAACAATTTTAAACCTTGTGCCTTCTATCATGTTCATTCCGGTAACAATGGTATTGTCAAACATGAGCGTTGATCTACCTCCAAGGAAGTAATTTCTTTGGTCATTGTGGGCTCCTGGATTTAAATTATATAAACTAGAGGTTAATCCAAATGGGGTAAATGACAATTTTGTGGAAGGTGAAAAGGGATACGTAAATGATAATTCTAATTTATCAATACCTGATTTTTGGGAGATATTGGTCGTATCTGCTATATACAAGCGTTGTTTTTCGTATTTGATTTTATAGTCGATGCGTTTTTTTAAATATTCATATTCAAAATACATATTGCTAGTTCTTAAGTCAAATTTCCCGAACACAAATGCTTTAAATTTATGATTTTCTAACATGTCCGAAACCCCTGCTTCAGCAACCATACCGAAACCCCTCAATGGATCAAACATTAAAGAAGAAATGGTATTGTTAAGGGTGAGCATGGGCCTCATCGGTTTGAAATCACTTATTTTAATGGTTTCTTCAGACCTTTCTTTGATACTGATGCCGTTTCCAAGCTGATTTCTGCTGTCATCTTCATTGTTGACCTCTTTTTCTTCTGAAGCAAAAGTATAATTGTTGACATCAATTTCTTCTTCTTTGGGTTTACTAGTGCTCGTGTCAATACTGGTTTTACGAATGG
>JBEAZU010000237.1:0-2965 GCA_041169945.1 Bacteroidota bacterium | reverse complement strand
GATATATTGGTCAGTAGGAACAAAGCTTCGTATAAATTCTCCATTGGGATCGTTGTATACTTTTTCCAAAAACTCATTTAATTGTTGTACCCCATCACCGTTTAAGTCACTCCAAACATAATTCCCTTGTCCGGTGGCAACAGGAATATACACATAGGAACGTTTCAATTCTCGTCCATTGCTCGACACAAAGGTAATCTCCGAGCGAACATGTCTTTTTAACACATCAGCATTCCAATCGACCCTACCCATGATTGTTTTCTCTATGGGCTTGCTTTGGTCGGTCCGTATTTTATTTTCTAAATTTCTATAGGTAAACAATACGGCGACATAATTGTTTTTATCTAATTGAGAAGCCCCGGTAGCGTTAGCCGTTTTGGCTATATTCCCAAGATAGAATACCCCTTTAGAGGGCAAATAATCTTCCCGGTAAGCATAATCAAAACCGAATTTGGTTTTACTAGAATCAGGCGTTTTGATAAACAATTTATGTTGTTGAAAATTCATCACCGTCCCAACACTGTCATTGAATTTCAAGTATTGCACGGCATTTTTATCAATACTATAGGTATAGCCAGGTTGCCAATAATTTCGAATATAAAAAGAAGGGCTGATGTTAAAACGTTGCCAAGTGGAAGCCAGGGTATTGGTTTTGTTCTCCATCTGAAAATAATCGGCATTCAATTGCATAAAATGGTATTGTTGCACAAGGTCGACCCGATGCTGCAAACCATTTACATCCGTTCCTTTGTCCCTATAAGTGAGGCTATAATTCAATTGATGGTAGTCGTCTTTAGAAAGCCCCAATTTACTGGTTAAAATATGATCCTCGTGGCGGTACATGGTGAGCGTATTGACCGTGGAAGAAATCGTAGTATTGGTACTGGCACTCCAATCTCTATCAAAATCAACATTTCTAAACCGGTCAATAGGGTTAAAATACTTATCTAAATATTCAAAATCTACGCCCCCATTTAATTGATAAGCACTAGAATTTAAAAGTTTTAATCCCGCATTTCGATACCCTATTTTAAATGCTTTGCCATCATCATCTTTTTTATCTATAGAAGAGAAAAGATTGATGTCATTTTTAGAAACAGCCCCTTCGAAGTATATTTTGTCTTTGGCAGAGGGCGCGTACGCCAAAGCCATGGCCACCATATTTTTCTTTTTAGGCGTTGGCAACACCCTCACTGGCGCATAATTGCCTTGCCTAATTCCCTTAAAAACATACACTTGCCCATTGGCTGTTAGCTTTTGGGTAACATAATCGCCTTGGTTTGCCCCTACTTCAGAAAAAGTAATTCTGAAGCGCGCTTTGAGTGGATTGGTACTGTATTGATAGTGCAAATGCCCCCCAACCATGGTATCGGTATACAAAACCTGATTAGGATTGAAAGCCACAGAATCGACACCAGAACTGGCCGCCGCATAAAGCGTATCACCTACCCTATTTAATATTTCTTTGTCTTTTTGAGATAAAGAAAGTGTTAATGGATTGTTGGGATTATCCTCTTCACTATAATAATCGAGGGCAAAGTTAAATTTCCCTACACTTTGTTGGTGATTGGCTACAATATTGGTACGGCTATAATTTCGTTCCGAATATTCATAATCGGCCCTAAGTCTTGAAAACTTTGTAATAACGACACTTGCCGTGAAAGTAATTTCCCCCGTATTGTAATCAATAATATAATCGTAATTAAAGCCCCTTTTCAACAACCTACCATCTAAATACAACTTCTCACTATTGGCAATCACAATAATAAAACGCTCATTATTAGGACCCCTTAAACGATAAGGTCCCTGTACCCCTTCTTTTACGTCGAGTTGCAAGGAGGCAAATTTACCTTTGGCTACCGAAGCACCAATGGCAGTGGTCGCTTTGCTTTTGGGAGAAACCTTGTATGTCGATTGTACAAAGCCCCCTTGAACATTTTTAAGGTATTTTAAAAAGTAAGTATCCCCATTTTTAAGCACCAAATCACCGGCAGTAAGCATGCCTTTTTCATGATCCAATTGCATGTATACACGGTCAAACTGCTGAATTTGTTGGGTATTTCCTTCAGGTTGAATGGGTATATTTTGATCTGAAATGGCAGCCGTCAATTTTAAATCTGGCGTAATCATCCCTTCCAATTGAAGGTTAAGAGAAGAATTGACAAACACATTTTGGGTATTGCCAAAAGACAAGCCACGGGAAATATTACCCGTTTTATTGATGCCATGGGTAGCAAAAATTTCCTCTCTTTGTTCAATACCATCCATGCCACGCCTATAATCTACCCTATTGGGATCTCTATACGTGGAAGTAGCATCATATTTAGCAATATCCCTATTAAAATAAACATGGTGCAAGCGAAATGGGAATGTTTGGTAGGCAATTAAAATAGAATCGTAAGAGGCAATATTGGTTTTACCACTTTGAAGGGATATGAAAGCTGTATTAAGATTGTATTGATATGCTAAAGCAGAATCTTGAGCAGGTTGTATTATTTTGATAGAGGTTGGAATAACAGACAAAGAATCGAGCTCCACACTTAGTCCTTGACTCATTTTAAGCCATTTGAATTTGGTATTGATAGGCAACTGTTGGGCATTCGCCTCCACCAAAGCGCATCCTACCACAGCAATGAGGAGACAAATTCCTATACGAATCATTTGATTACCCTTCATCCTTGATCATAGGTAGTTCAATATAAAAAGTTGTCCCAACATTGGCGACCGATTCGAACCAAATTTTTCCCCCTGCATGTTCTACTCCTTTTTTGGCCACCGCCAAACCAATGCCTGAGCCACCATATTTGGTGCTAAAATTCGGAATAAATACTTTGTCTTGGATACTTGCAGGAATTCCCGCCCCATTGTCGTTGACTTCAATCAACACCCTGCCATCTGCCGCCAACAGTCGTACAAAAACCTCAGGACTACGATCATTAGGAACCGATTGCAAAGCGTTTAAAAT
>JBEAZU010000236.1:0-2757 GCA_041169945.1 Bacteroidota bacterium | reverse complement strand
GTTTGGTGGAGCACACTTCAATCATTTTGGCATTGTCTAAAGCCGAACAAAAGCGTGCAAATTCATGGTCTTTGTCTTTGTTGTAATATTCCATCCAACCACAACGAGATCCTGGCCAAGGGAATTCTTTAGAAATTCCTTTCATGGCAATGCCCGGCACATCTTCAATGACTTCCGCCAAAGCATACGCTCTTGCGCCATTGTAGGTGATGTTGAGGTATATTTCATCGCTAATTAAGAATAGTTTAAATTCTCTAGCAATTTCAACAATACGCTTTAACGTTTCATAAGGATACACCATGCCTGTTGGGTTATCAGGATTGATAATCAAGATGCCAACTATAGTCGGATTGTATTTGATTTTATTGTATAAATCATCCAAATCAGGATACCAATGGTTGTTGGGATCTAATTTATAGGTGATTGGTTCTGTGTTGGCATGGGCAGCTTCTGCTGAAGAATGGGTAGAATAAGCAGGAGCAGGGCCAATAATTCTTGAAGTGGGCTCTATGTATTGGTAGAGTTTTGCGATGGCATCGCCTAAACCATTGAAAAAGAGGATATCATCGGCAGTGATTTGTGCCCCATTTCTTTGGTTGTTTAAGTCAGCTAAAAACTGTCGTGTATGCAATACTCCTTTAGAAGGACAATAACTAAAGGTATCATTGTCATCAAATAATTTGGCGATTTTTTCCTTCATCCAAACAGGCATATTGAACTTCTTTTGGATAGGATCCCCAATGTTTTCCCATACAATCGTTTGTCCTAAGGCCTGAATTTTTTCAGCCTTTTTAACAATTTCCCTGATTTCGTAGCTAAGTTCCTTAGCGCCTTCACTTAAGAGTTTCTGCCTCATCGATTGGATGACTTTAAAATGTAGATTTTTTTACAAGAAAACAAATTTAGAAAAAATGATCAATTAATGGTGCATTAAATGATATTTATAGCAAAGCCGCTATTTTTTTAATGGCATAGCAACGCTGACCAAACCAAAAGGGGATTAGGGAAGTATATTTCCCTAATCCCCTTTTGGTGAATGTTGAAAGCATTTTATGATTTGCCAACCGTATAATACACACAAGTGGTAATGAAGTTTCTTAAAAATGGGATAGACCCGATGAAATTCCATTGTTTACGTGGCTGTAAACCAAACTTGTATTTATAAATTGGGTTAATGAGGTAATGTTGTTTGTTCACAATTTTTAAACCAGCTTCTTGACAGTAATTTTCAAATTGTCCGATGGTGATACTGGTATCCCAAATTTCAAGTAGACATTGAATATTTACTTTGCTTTCTCCCATGATTTGAAGCAGCATTTTATACAATGGCCTTGGTAAAATATGGTAATAAGGGAGTTTACTCGCCAATTTACCATTACAAACTTGTTGATGCCCTCCGAATGGCATGTACCATGGTGGGAAACCGAAAAATATTTGCCCCCCTGGTTTCAGGAAACGTGCTAAATGTGGAATGAATTTTTGTTGTTCAGGCACATGTTCAATGACATCTTTCAGGATAATCACATCAAAAGTACCTTCATATTGAAGTACAAATTCATCCTCATAAATATTGATACAACGCATGGTTGCTTTACCTGTACTTACATAGCTCTCTAAAAATTCTTTAGAGGTTTCAATTCTATGCTCGGCCAAATCAACGCCAACACAAGTACATCCTTTTTGTAAAAAAGGCAATAGCACGCCACCTTCAGCACAACCCACTTCCATGACATTGGCTCCTTCACCTATGAAATGTGTTTTTTCAATAAAAGGCAAAACGTAATTGGTCGAATTTTCAACTTGTTGGTCAAACCTAACTTGTATGTTTTTGTGCTGTATAAGTGCCACTTCAATTGTGTTGTATAGTATAGAAATCCTTTTTTAACTTAGCCTGGTGTAAATAAATTTACGTGTTATTTAGCCAATTCTTTTGCCCTTGCTTCAGCCGCTTTTAAAGCTTGAATGATGTTTTCGCCCACCATTTTTTCTTCAAATACATTTAAGGCAGCTTCAGTGGTACCACCTTTAGATTTTACCGAAGCAATGAGTTCATCTAGGTTTTTATTGGCATTGTTCATCAAATGGTACGCACCGTACATGGTTTGTTTCACCAATAAAGAAGACATTCCTTCATCTATGCCCATTTGTTTTCCTGCTTCAATCATGTGTTTAACGAAATAATAGAAATAGGCAGGGCCACTACCACTGAGGGCGGTTACGGCATCCAGCATGCTTTCTTCTTCCATCATGATTTCTCTACCGGTAGTGCTGAGCATTTTTTCTACTTTACGAATATGTTCCATCTTAACGCTTTTGCCTGCTACATAAGCCGTTATACCCATTCCAATTTGGGCAGGAGTATTTGGCATGGCGCGAACAATCATTTTATGTTTAAGACTTTTCTCCATTCTTTCAATAGAGATGCCTGCCATAATTGAAAATACAAGGTGGGAGGGTTGTAGTATTTTTTGAAGTGCCGGGGCGAGGGTATCAAAATCTTGGGGTTTTACGGCCAAAATGATGATTTCATAGTCACGTAATTTACTGTCAATATTACTGGTAACCTTGCCTATGTTAAGTGTTTCAAGAAATTTACCATGATCAGCATTTTTTTCTACCAATAAGATATCCTCTTTGTTTACCAATTCATAAGATAAAAAAGAACGGGCATAGGTTAAGCCCATGTTTCCACATCCAATTATTGCGATTTTCATTTTACCCACGGTGTTAATGTTTATTCGTTTATAATATTAATAA
>JBEAZU010000235.1:0-3236 GCA_041169945.1 Bacteroidota bacterium | reverse complement strand
TCAAGGCCGATGGCTTAGCTGCTGGTAAAGGGGTAATTATTGCCGAAGATTTGCAAACTGCTAAAGCTACTTTAATTGACATGTTGGCCAATAGTATGTTTGGTGATGCCAGTTCAAGGGTCGTGATAGAACAGTTTTTGACAGGTATTGAAGCGTCTTGTTTTGTACTAACCGATGGCGATACTTATAAGGTATTGCCTGTTGCCAAAGATTATAAAAGGATTGGAGAAGGCGATACTGGCCCCAATACAGGTGGCATGGGAGCGGTTTCGCCCGTACCTTTTGCCGATGCTGTTTTTATGGATAAGGTAGAATCTCGCATCATTAAACCTACCGTAAATGTCTTGAAGGCTGAAGGGATTAAATATGTAGGCTTTATTTTTGTTGGCTTAATCAAAGTAGGGGATGAGCCTTATGTGATTGAGTACAACGCCCGCATGGGTGATCCTGAAACGGAAGTTGTATTCCCTCGAATCACTTCAGATGTGGTAGCAATGATGGCTGCCACCGCCAATGGTACCTTGGCGAATTATGAGCTTAGTATCGATCCTCGTACAGCCACTACCATTATGTTGGTTTCAGGAGGTTATCCTGCTGATTATACAAAAGGTTTTGCGATTTCTGGGATTGACAATGTTGAAGAGGTGAAAGTGTTCCATGCGGGTACTGCTTTGAATGCGCAGGGCGAATTGGTGAATACGGGAGGGCGTGTGCTTGCCTTAACGGCTTTTGGGAAAGATATTCCGGACGCCCTGGCAAAATCAAATAAGGCAGCCCAAACCATACATTGGGAAGGTAAAAATTTTAGAAAAGATATTGGGTTTGAATTTGTATAATTCACCCTTCATGAAATCGTGGTTTTGGTAAGGCTTGTTAGCTTATCAAAACCGCTTTTTATTTTACGAGTGCCCCATAAAATATTCTGCTACAATAGCCATTCCTGCTCCAGAAGCCGATAATAATAATTTTTTTGCTTTGAATTTATGCTCAGGACTACTTTCGAAAAAGATGGTTGTTGAAATGTGTAAGAAATTACCCGCAACCAAGGCAAATAAAATCCCAAATACCTCTTTGGTAATTAAATTCCAGTGGAATAAAGCATTGCTCATGAGCATGCCTAGTGGGGAAGTCATGGCAAATAAACCTAAAATTAATATCGCCGTACTTTTGTTTTTCATTTGCAATACCAATACCGACATCAAAGCGAAAGCTTCAGGCATTTTGTGCATGATTAAGCCAAACATCAAAGTGTTTGCGCCTTCTCCTCCATGCACAGAGGATGGGTGTACCAATAAGGTGCCTTCAAGAAATGAATGTATCGCAAGCGATATTAAGAGCATAAATGGGATGGCGGTGGTTTCATGGTGGTGGTGAATATGCCCATGCTCGACGCCCGAAGTGAAATATTCTAATAACATTTGTAAAAAGAAGCCTAGCAAAACAAAAATACCCGCTTTGATTGGTTGTTCGCTTTCATGAAATAATTCGGGTAGAATATGGATAACCGTGATGGAAAATAGGTACGCGCCGCTAAAAGATAAGATGGCTTTGAATTTTTTCTTGTTAAGTGCCGGTATTAAAAAAACAGCGATACCCGCCCCAAAGGCAGTGATAAAAAGTAAGATTATGTTTTGGAGCATGTAATTAAAGCTTAGTTTTTATTTTGTGCAATAAGGTTGCAAGATATAAAATATTTATGACTTCCACTAGCGCTTGTTATGGATTGAAAAAGGGGGTAAAAATGACGATGGCATTTGGTTAATATTTTATTAGGGGTTAGCTTTCTTCATTAGGCTTACTGAACAATGAATATCATTCTTGGAGAATGATGGTTGTCATAGGGTGTCAGGTCGTAATTGCCATACATGGTTTGGATTTTTAACCCTGCCGCGGTGAAATATTTTTCAAAATTCGATTTGCTTAAAGCACAAACCCTTTCTTCGTAACGGTGCGCAATTTCTTGGTCTTCAAATTGTATTTGTTTGATAATGAAGCCGTTTTCAATCTTTCTGGTGATGTTAAAGGTGATGTTGTTAATGGTTTTAACTTCAAAGGGTACTAAGTTGGCGACTATTTTTTCAGTATTCATGAAATCTAAAATCAATGTACCTCCAGGTTGAAGTGCATTTTTGATTTCTTGGATTGTGGTAAAATTGTCTTCGTCTCGTTCAAAATAGCCAAAGCTGGTAAATAGGTTTAAAATAAAATCAAATTTACCATAGGTTTGTAGGGAACTCCTCATGTCGTGCACCGCAAATGTCAACGTTTCATTGGCCGACTGTTGTGCTTCTGTAATGCTTTCAGGGGCAATGTCAAGTCCAAGCACCTTAAATCCTTTGCTGTTAAGGTATATGGCATGTCGGCCTTTGCCACAAGCAAGGTCTAGGAAATGTTGGGTGGGTACAAAATGTTGTTTATGGATGAGGTTTTCAATAAAGGATTCGGCTTCTTTATAATCTCTGTTTTGATACAGGATGTGATAATAAGGAGAATTGAACCATTCGCTAAACCATTCCATGTTAAATTGTTTTATAGGTTGAGTACAAGACTGGGGGTAAAAAATGACACATAAAAAAAGCCTTCCGAAATTCGGAAGGCTTTGTACCAGGAGCGGGAATCGAACCCGCACGATCTTGCGATCACAAGATTTTAAGTCTTGCGTGTCTACCAGTTCCACCATCCCGGCAAATTAACACAAGGCTAATTTGTTTGTTTTAACAGGAAAGGTTTTCCTGAATAAATGCTCTTTGATTAGAAGAGCGGGAGACGAGATTCGAACTCGCGACCCCGACCTTGGCAAGGTCGTGCTCTACCAGCTGAGCTACTCTCGCTTACATGAAAAGCTATTTGCTTTCCCTTATTGTGGATACAAAAGTATGCCTTTATTTTTAATTGACAAACAAAATGGCAAATAATTTTTGAAATAATTTGCAATCATTTGTTTGTCAATTATTTTAGATTGGTTTCAAACTCTTCTGTTTTTCTGATAACATCCTCAAAAAACAAAATTGACCTAATGATGTTCGTTTTGTCAGCATAAGGAACAATATCGTCAAGGGTGTCTTTAACGGCATTCAAATAAAGTGTTTTGTTTTTGTTGGCTTTTTCAACGTGGTCAAGTTGTTCTGCTTTAGAAGGAATCCCCATTTCAGTGAGTGTAGCCCCTGGTCTTGGGTGAAGTGCTACGTAAGGCATTACTTCAGTTAAAGTTGCAATTCTCAACATATAAATTTGGG
>JBEAZU010000234.1:0-2899 GCA_041169945.1 Bacteroidota bacterium | reverse complement strand
CTTAACTACACCTTATCTAAAAGAAGATATGAGGATTTTAGTAAACAAAACAATTTTCAATCTGGTAATTTATTGAGAATTCAAGCACAGGTTAATTTCTAAAATCAGCTATTCAGCTATTCGACTATTCGACATTTGCAATGCCGAATCTCTATCCAAGGATTTGCAATCCGAATTGTTCGAATAGTCGGATTGCAAATCCTACGATAGGACTTCCGAATTGTAAATTCGGAAGAGCAAGAGAGCAAGCAATATTATACATTTGAAAACGTTTTAATTTTTCAATGAATACGTTTTATTTTTAAATTAACTTTTTAATCAACATGGGTTTTGCATATACTATAAAAGATCAAGGAGCTGTTCATTTTGTTACGTTTACGGTCCACCAATGGGCAGATGTTTTTACCCGCCCAAACTACGCTGATATTTTATTAGATAGTATTAATTATTGCCAAGAAACCAAAGGCTTAGGCGTTTTTGCTTGGGTATTGATGAGTAATCATATACATCTGATTGTATCTGCCAAAGATTCAAATTTGAGTGATATTATTCGTGATTTAAAGAAATATACGGCTAAAAAAATTTATGCTGCAATTGATGCAAATAAAGCAGAAAGTAGAGGTGCTTGGTTGTTGAAAGTTTTGAAGTATGAAAATAAAATTTGGTTTTGGGAAGAGGGGTATCATGGAGAAGAAATTTTGAGTAAATCATTTTTTGATACAAAAGTTACCTATATCCATCAAAATCCTGTTAAGGCAGGAATAGTTGAAAGGGAAGAAGAGTATTTAAATAGCAGTGCAGGAGAATTTTATGGGATAAGGAAAAGTAAATTAAATCTTTTGTATTTTGGATGAAAGTATAAATTTAGTATCTACGCTATTCAGCTACTCAGCTATTCGACATTTGCAATGTCGAATCCCTCGTAGGATTTGCAATCCATATCAGTGTTTGTCGGATTGCAAATCCTACGATAGGACTTCCGAATTACAAATTCGGAAGAGCAACGAATTGTTCGAATAGTCGGATTACAAATCCTACGATAGGACTTCCGAATTACAAATTCGGAAGAGCTACTCCCATTTTTTGTACGCTTTATACCCCACATAAATACTCAGTCCTACCAAAAGCCATATCCCAAACCTGAGCCAATTACTTTGGTTAAGTTCGGTCATCAAATAGATATTGGTCAGTAAACCCAGCAATGGAATCAATGACCATTCAAAATAGATGGCTGCTACCGATAAGGTAATTAGGATGTATATAAATATTTGTAAACCAAAAGTCAAGTCAATTTTAGTAGCGTAAATGATTCCTCCAAGTACCAATAAAAGAAATGGCAAATAATACCTACTGTTGAAATACATTACCTTGAATTTTGCCTGGTGCAATACAGAATCTTTTCGTTTCCAAAGCACGCCCGCGCAAACGATGGCAAAAGCAAACAATGTACCGATGCTCGTTAAATCAGTTACTTCGGTGAGGTTCATAAACAAGGCCGGAATTCCTACCACCAAACCGGTAACAATGGTGGCAAAACCAGGTGTTTTGTATTTGGGATGAATGCTGGCAAACTTTTTAGGCAATAAGCCGTCCCTGCTCATGCTCATCCAAATTCTTGGTTGGCCCAATTGAAATACCAACAACACACTCGTCATGGCTACCAAAGCACTGACCCCAATGATGGCGGCAATGGTGTTGAAGCCAATTTGTTCAAATACAAATGCCAAAGGATCTCCTACGGCCAAGGTATGATAGGGTACCATGCCGGTGAGTACCAAGGCAATGGCAACATACAACACCGTACAGATGCCCAAGGCATACAACATGGCTTTTGGTAAATCTCTTTGTGGATTTTTACATTCTTCTGCCGTAGTGGAGATGGCATCGAAACCGATATAGGCAAAGAATACAGCCGAGACACCTTTCATTACGCCACTAAATCCATTGGGTGCAAAGTTTACCCAATTGCTGGTATCTATATAAATGGCCCCGAATGCAATGATAAACAAGATGATGGCTATTTTAAAAATCACCATCGCATTGCTTGCCTGTTTGCTTTGGTGAATGCCGATGTACACAATCCAGGTAATGAAAATGGTAATGCCCAGTGCAGGCAAATCAGCAATGAGTTTGAAGGTTCCAATGGTGGGGGCATTGATCCAGGCTTGGTAAGCATATTGAATTTGAACAGGAATTTCATTGAGCAAAGTGCCCTGTTGCATGGTCATTAAATAGGTTTTATATCCTCTGGAGGCACTTAAATAATCGATGGAGAAATATGCAGGGAAATGAAATCCTGTACTGTTAAGTAATCCCGTAAAATAATCAGACCAGGAAATGGCTACGGCAATATTGCCAATGGAATATTCCATCAACAAATCCCAGCCAATGATCCAGGCAATGATTTCTCCGAAAGCGACTTTGGCATAGGTATAGGCGCTTCCAGACAAAGGCACCGCAGAGGCAAATTCTGCGTAGCACAAAGCAGAAAATCCACAAGCCACCGCCGTAAAAATAAACAGAAATATTACCGCTGGTCCTCCATTGGCAGCGGCTGTTCCTATGGTACTGAATATTCCGGCACCGATTACTGCGGCTATCCCCATGGCTGTGAGGTCTTTTAAACCCAAACTGGCATGCAGTTTTGGTGCGTTTTGGTGTATCATATGTTAAACTTGATAAAAAAAAGCATAAAAACAAAAAGGCGTATTTGTATTTTTCAATAATAAAGTAGTATTTTTAGAGTCTTTATAGCCAAAGAGGGGTTACCTCTTACGCGCTTTAAAGTATAAAGACTACCTATAATTGAATAATCCTCAATAATCATTAATTGCTAACCCTATGCAAATGTTGAAAAACATACAACTACTACTCGTTATTGCTTTATCGTTTTTTACAA
>JBEAZU010000233.1:0-3468 GCA_041169945.1 Bacteroidota bacterium | reverse complement strand
AAATCAGGAGCCATTATTGTTGATGTTCGTAGCAAAGAAGAATTTGCAGGCGGGCACATTAAAGGCGCGATCAACATTGCTGTTGACCAAATAAATAAACATTTATCAAAATTCCCTAACAAAAACCAAGTCATAATTACTTGTTGTGCTTCTGGCATGAGAAGTGGTGTTGCCAAAAGTACGCTCAGTGCTAATGGGTATACCCAAGTATATAATGGAGGTTCTTGGAGAAGTTTACAAAACAAACTATGATCAGCAAAGAAAATTTACTGCACAATTGGCATTTAATGCGTATCCTTAGGCTAGGAATTGGGATATTCATAGCACAACAAGCCATACAAAATCAAGACTTATTGTCTGGATTAATTGCCACCTTTTTCTTATACCAAGCCATCAGCAATACAGGTTGTTGTGGAACAAATGCATGTGTAACATCTCCTAAAAAGGACAATAAGCATACACAAGAAGTTACCTTTGAAGAAATTAAATAAAAAACCATGGCTAATCCATTTAAAGATAAAATAAATAGCAATACGCCCACCCTCGTAGACTTTTATGCTACCTGGTGTGGTCCTTGCAAGACCATGAAACCCATACTAGACGATGTTAAAAGCAAAGTCGGCAACATGGCGACCATTTTAAAAATAGATGTTGATAAAAATCAACCATTGGCAAGTGTCTATAAAATCCAAAGCATACCGACACTCCTACTTTTTAAAAATGGGAAAGTGGTTTGGCGACAATCGGGTGTGGTGCCAGCCAAGAATATAGAACAAATAATAAAGCAGTTTCAGTAAAACGGCAGTTCATTTGTGCCTTATACCTTGCGTTTATAGGATCTTACAATCATCAAAATACCCACCAACACCAATGGGATACTCAAGAGTTGTCCCATGTTTAAACTCATGCCTCTTTCAAAATCAACTTGCTCTTCTTTTAGGAACTCGTAGAAAAAACGAAGGGTAAACAACAGGGTCATAAAAATGCCGAAGAGTCGTCCTTCAGGCAAATTAGATTTGTATTTATAATAATATATAAACAAACCTGTAAACATAATTAAGCAGGATATCGCTTCGTATAATTGAGCAGGATGACGAGGCAAATGGTCTACTTTTTGAAATATAAAAGCCCAAGAAACATCAGTAGGTTTACCAATAATTTCTGAATTCATTAGATTACCCATACGAATACAAGTACCTGCCAATAAGGTAATTAAAGCGGTTCTATCCAAAAGCCACACATAAGATGTTTTGTGTTTTTTACTATACAACCACAAGGCAAATAAAACACCCGCGGCCCCACCGTGACTGGCCAATCCGCCTTCCCAAATTTTCAAAATTTCTAAAGGACTGCTTAAATAATAGACCGGATCATAAAATAAACAATGTCCTAAACGTGCCCCAAGTACCGTACCGGCAATAATGTAAATTGCCAAATTGTCAACTTCTTTTTCGTCACGACCTTCCCATTTGTACATTTCAGTCATAACTTTTTGACCTAATAAAAAAGCCATGGCAAAGAATAAACCATACCAGTGTAATTTTAAAAAACCTAAATCAATAATTTCAGGTGATTGATTCCAAATGATGTAAACGAATTCCATTTTAATTCTTTATAAGGTTAAGCCAAGGTTTTTGCGCTACTATTCGGCAATACCTAGTCTACTAATTTCTGCTAAATCTGCGGGTGTATCTACACCATAAGATTCGAATTCAGTGGTTTGCACATGAATTTTATAGCCATTTTGCAACCAACGCAATTGTTCTAAGGCTTCCATTTGCTCATAACTTGAAGGCGCAAGTTGGGTAATTTTTGCTAAAATATCAGCACGATACACATAAATCCCTAAGTGTTTGTAATAATCATGGTGATTTAACCAATCAGCACTTTCAATTCCTCTTTGAAAAGGAATGGCCTGACGACTAAAATAGATGGCTTGTTGTGCATTATCAAAAACTACCTTTACTTTATTGACATCAAAAACATGTTCAAGTACTGTAATTTTTTTGATTAAAGTAGCCAATTGTACATCATCGTGTTGACTGATGATGGCAGCCAATATATCGATTTGTTCGGGCTTGATAAAAGGCTCATCACCCTGAATATTAACGACATAATCAAATGAATCAGCCATTAAACCCAAGGCTTCAAAACAACGATCAGTACCACTTTGGTGAAGCTCAGAAGTCATCACCACATTGCCCCCAAAACCAATCACATGGTCAAAAATTAAAGTATGGTCAGTGGCTACCACTACTTTTGAAAGCAATGTTGATTTACAAGCTTGCTCGTACACCCTCTGAATCATACTCTTACCGCCGATATCCACCAAAGCTTTGGCGTGAAAACGAGAAGAATTGTACCTGGCAGGGATTACCCCTAAAATTTTAGTATTTACACTCATAAGTAATTCAGCGGTCCTCAGCGGACTATTTTATTAATTCAGGTATGTCAATCAGCAATAATTACATTGCTTTAAAATGATAATTCTATGCAGATAGGATTGAAAGCAGCGCTATGGGCATAATGAAGCAATTCGTGGCAGCACTTTATTTGAATGAACATTTAGCGATGGCACAAATGCTTCCCTACATAACATTGCAATATAATTGTAAATATACTTTATGTACCCTTACAAAAAGCCTATATTTCGGCTAAAATTAAGACAATACTATTGATTTGGAAAATTTAACCTTAAAAAAACTATTCGCAATTCCATTTGATGGACTTGTTTGGAAAATAATTAGCCTAGAAGACAGCGATAGTATGCTGATTGAAGTAAGAAAACAAGCGAACCAAACTGTACTTTTTTTTGAATTCAACAGCAAAACCCTGACATTGCAAGCCCTTGAAAACTTCCCCCATCAATGGTGGTTTGGTTTGCAAGATGGTCTTTTGGGCATCATTATTTTTCAAGAATACAATCACCAACAAATGCCGGCATCAAAATCTATTTTTGCCTACCAACTCAGTACAAAAAAAATAATTTGGAGACAAGAAAACCTCAGTTATCACCATAGTCTCGAAAAAAGCATTGTTGCCTTAAAACAACAAAATGAAATGGCGGAATTGATTCAACTGGATATCGTAACAGGAAAAGTGATGGAAGGTGCAATTGCTGCGCCCAATACCGCTATCTCCCAAAATCTTTACCCAACACATTATAAAAATGACAACCAATACTTTGTTGCTATAGCGGATTTTATCCTTAAAAATTACAATCATATTGCCGTGCAAGCAATAGATTATCTTGAAGTAGGTCAATTAATTTTAATTTCTTATTATATTTGTGATTCAGAAAATAAATTAAGCAATTACCTGTTCATTATCAACGCAGAAGGGAAACTTGTTTTAAGTGACACTTTGGGTGAAAAATTACCAGGAATAGGCTTAGATACTTTTTGGATAAATAAGCAACAATTATTGTTTATCAAAAATAAATCAGAACTAAATAGTTATTCATTACCC
>JBEAZU010000232.1:0-7465 GCA_041169945.1 Bacteroidota bacterium | reverse complement strand
TTAGGCGATGAAGTTGCCTTGGAATATTACAGATTACAAAAAGTGGCAGAAAACAATATAGCATTAGACCCACAAGGAGAATATGGTTTAGATGGTATTACAGAAGCAGGTATTAGAAGTCTGAAAGAAGAAAAGGCAATGTTATCTGAAATAGTTGATTTGCTGAATAAGAAATTCCAAACAGAATTTAACGAAGCAGACAAATTGTTTTTTGACCAAATGGAAATGGATTGTGTATTAAATGATGAATTAAAAGCATCAGCATCAAGCAATTCAATTGAAAATTTCAAATATGTTTTTGAAGATATTTTTATGAATATTTTGATTGAAAGAATGGGTCAAAACCAAGATATTTTCACCAAAATGATGGATAATAAAGATTTCGGTTCATTGGTTAAGGATATGTTAATGAAAAAAACTTATAATAAGTTGAGAGGGGTGGTTTAAGGGAATTAAAAAGCACCTAAACTAAGTAGGGTCTGCTGAAAAACTCAAAAGCAACAAATTTTGAATTTTAAATTTTGAATTTTAAATTAAATCAGGCTTCAATTGAATTGTTACAGGTAACAAATTGGGCTTGCTGAAAAACTCAAATAAAAAAATAATAGAATGAAGTGCAGCATTATTAGGTACTTGGCGTGAAGGATAGGGATGAAAAGCCCGCAGCGAAGAATGGATAAATGGATAGCCTGGTTCGCCACGGCGGACACTACCAAATCTTACTATTTCTGAATTATATATTCTAAAGAACGTTAAATCATTTCTCCTTTTGGTAATTCATACAAATAGTGCAAAGCATAATAGATGAAAATCCAAATAACCTTGCACCTAACATTAAAACAAATTACATAAATAACTTAATATCAAAAGTTTGATTATTTTTCAGCAAGCCCTAAGTAATATTCATACACTTATAACATTTGAATTAGATGTATAATACAAAACTGATTTAAAATAATAATAACATGTAAAATAGAAATAGTGGGGAAAATGTGGGGAAACAAAAAAAAGGTAAGAAAGTGAATTACACCAACTTACCTTTAAATTTGTGAACCTGAAGAGAGTCGAACTCCTAACCTTCTCATCCGTAGTGAGATGCTCTATCCAATTGAGCTACAGGTCCATCTTCCCTTAACGGGTTACAAACCTACTATTTTTTTTGAGGAATACCAATTTTGACCTCAAATTTATCGCCTTTTGTGACAATAAATTTTCAATACTTTAACAAACAAACACTTACAGGCTACTATTCTCCAAACAAACGAAAAAACACAAACCCGTTTAAAGCAAATCCGAGGACAAACCCAAACAATACTTGCCAAACAGAATGGGCTTGCAAGTACAACCTCGCACTCATTACAATACCAAGCACAATTAAAAGCAAGAGCATCATCGCAAATGTCAATTCATTGTCGAGATGCATATTCAACAAAAACAACAAAGAAAACAAACCTCCTAAAGCGGCACTATGGGCACTAATTTTCCAAAAAAAAGTAATAAAAGTTACCGCAACAGTTACACAAGCGATACACAGCATCACGGTTGAAAACAAAGGATTGATCTGTAATCGCGTAACTAACAAAAAGGACAAGGCCATATAAATGCCACTGGTAAGCATCATCGGAACAATTCGGTCTTTTCGTTCATCCATCAACACCGATTGTATCATCCCGAGTCGTTTCAACAACAAAACGCTCAACACCGGAATCACAAGCGTAATTAATCCAATAAACACCAATAAATTCATTTTAACCTTAAAGCTAAAACCAGCAAAAAGGGTCGGAAAACCAAACAAAATCAGGGCAAAAGCCATGAGTGGCACAAACAAAGGTTGCATCACAAAAGAGACGACATTGGCCATCACTTTCAATGCGGTGGGCTTTTCGTTGGGGCTTAAAGAAATCATGTTTGTTGCTTGATCCATGGGAGTATAAATATTGCGTATTGGTAAAACACGAAAGCTTTGTGAGGTTAAAGCAATACAGGTCTACACTTCTTTTCTCAACCTCGCTACCGGAATCTGCAACTGTTCGCGGTATTTCGCTACCGTTCTTCGGGCAATGTTATACCCTTTTTCGCGCAAAATAAGGTCTAATTTATCATCAGGAAGCGGTTTGGCTTTATCTTCTTTGTCAATAATTTCTTTGATCAATTGTTTCACTTCCCTGCTGCTCACGTCTTCGCCAGAATCAGTAGCGATGCCTTCAGAGAAGAAATATTTAAGCGGATACATGCCAAACTCTGTCAATATATTTTTACTGCTTGCCACACGCGAAACGGTAGAAATATCCATTTCTATTTGTACGGCAATGTCTTTCAAAATCATTGGACGCAGTTTGGTTTCATCACCATCTAAAAAGAACTCGTATTGGTATTGCACAATGCAATTCATGGTGCGAAGCAAGGTTTGTTGACGCTGTCTGATGGCATCAATAAACCATTTGGCCGAATCGAGTTTAGACTTCACAAAAGTCACCGCCTCGCGCATTTTTTTATCCTTTTTATCGCTCTTGTCGTAGGTCTCAAACATTTCCATATAGGTACGACTAATCCTCAAATCAGGGGCATTTTTTGAATTCAGGGACAATTCTAATTTGCCATTGTTATTGGTTAAAATATAATCAGGAATGATGTGTTGTGATTTAAAATCACCCAATTCACTCCCTCCTGGTTTAGGATTAAGGTGCGTAATGATGTCAATACAATGTTTCAGTTCGTCCTCATTGATCTCTAAACGCTTTTGTATTTTATCATAATGTTTTTTGGTGAATTCATCGAAATGGTGTTCAATGATTTCAAGGGCATGTTCCACCTCTTTTTGGTGTAATGGATCGTGTTTGCTTTTCAATTGCAAGAGCAAGCATTCTTGCAAGGTTCGTGCGCCAATGCCAGCAGGTTCAAACATTTGTACTTTAAAAAGTACTGATTCAATCTCATCTTCATCGGTTTCTAAACCCATAGAAAAGGCCAAATCATTGACAATGGCTTCTAAATCTCTACGAATATAGCCATCGTTATCGATACTGCCGATAAGCTGCGTCGCAATAATGGTTTCACGTTCTTCTAAGCGGCAAAAGCCCAATTGGGTCATGAGGCTATCGAGCAAAGTGGCATCCGTGGTAAAAGGAATATCTTTTTCTTCTTCATCAGGATTGGGACCATCGCCTTGCATTTTGTAGCCCACATAATCGTCTTGCAAATAGTCGCTCAGGGGAATATCATCGTAATCATCGCCTTCTTTTTCTTGGCTTGATTCTTCTTGGTCGTAGTCGTCTACAGGTTCTTCATCGGAATTGTCCGACAACTCTGCATCTTCTAAGGCAGGATTAATCTCAAATTCTTCTTCAATTCTAGCATTCAGTTCTGCCGTAGGGATTTGCAAAAGCTTGATAAACTGAATTTGCTGAGGAGAAAGTTTTTGTTGGAAAGACTGTGATAGACCTAATTTTTGCATAATAGAGATACTAGACAAGTGATGCAATCAACGAAATGTATATTTCATTGTAAATTTAATGAATTTCGGATTTTACAACAACCATTCCAAGATTTTCAGAACATTTGTTTATTGACTTATCAAACGTGAATGAGCAATATATTATTTTAACATTGCCGCCTGCCCAAACAAAGACAAGGCTTTTTTAAACAATTCGTCTTGTTGGTGAAAGATGGGATAAAAAGCTTTGTCGCCCCAAGCGCCTCTGCCGATATACGCTTTTAAATCAATTTTGATGAGGGCAGCAGAACGCTTCAATTCTGCAGGCGTATAGTTGATTTTTTCCCTGGCAGCAATAGCCAACACTTGTTGAAACAATGCTGCGGGCACTTCATAACGCTGGATAAAGGCTTGCATGCCAATCTTAGCCACCATTGCTTTATGATCGGTAATATAATTCAAGGCCACCTCTCTGATAATGCTTTTACTATACAATTCGCCTAAGAAAGCCGAATGCATGGTGGTGTCTCTAGGAATAAATACGTCGGGCATAATGCCGCCACCGCCATATACCGTACGACCTTTACTGGTTTTAAACTTCAGGGTATCGTTTAGTTTAATACTGTCGGCATGGTAAAATTCCCCATTTTTGTACCTATTGGCAATATCCTCATCATAATCGTCAGAAAATGGTTTTTGAATACACCTGCCACTTGGCGTGTAGTATTTAGAAATGGTTAATCGCAACTCAGACCCATCCGCTAAATCAATCGGCCTTTGCACCAATCCTTTTCCAAAAGTTCTTCTCCCTACAATCAACGCACGGTCATTGTCTTGCAGCGCGCCAGAAACAATTTCGGAGGCAGAAGCACTCCCTTCATTCACCAATACAACAATGGCCCCGGTTTCAAAATCGCCTCCCGCTTCCGCAAAGGACTTAGAATCGTATTTCGCCCCTTTGCCATCGGTATATACAATCAGTTTTTTGGCGCCCAAAAACTCATCCGCAATGAGAGTCGCCTTGTCTAAATACCCACCAGGGTTGTCGCGCAAATCGAGCATCAAACGCTTCATACCTGCTGCCTTCAAGGCGGTTAATGCTTCTTTGAATTCGTCATAAGTTTTTTCTCCGAATTTTGAAATTTTAATATAACCCGTTTGCGCATCCACCATATAATGAATATCAACAGAATGGGTAGTAATTTGATCACGGGTAATGGTAAACTCCAACATTTTTTTAAGTCCTTTTCTGGCGATGGCAACTTTCACTTTGGTCCCTTTTTCGCCTCTTAATTTCTTAAATACTTGTTCTGTCGTAATGCCCGTACCGGCCACCAATATGCCATCCACTTTAATAATTTTATCGCCAGACCTGATACCCAAACTTTCAGATGGCCCACCACTAATAGCAGCAACCACATTGATGGTATCTTTGATGATTTGAAACTCCACCCCTATGCCTTGAAAACCGCCTTCTAATTGGGCGTTGGCAATGGCCACATCTTCTTTGGGAATATACACCGAATGCGGATCAAGTTTGGCAAGCATGCCATTGATGCCTTCATTGATCAATGTTTTGGTATTGACGGTATCTACATAATCTTCTTGAATATAACCCAACACCTCTTTGAGTCGCGACAAGTCATCACTCCTCAAACTACTTCCCCAAAAATAAGCGCCTATATATATTCCAAGCGCCACAGAGGTACAGATGACCAAAGGCAGAATAACCGTAAAAGTGTTGTTTTTTTTCATAACTAAAGGAATCGTTTACGACAATCTATTACGCAAGCATTATTGAACAATGCCGTGTGTTTTGTAAAAAGAAATCATTTCTACTTGTAAAAATGAAGGATAAACTTGGAATTAAAAAGACAATCAAAAATTAACATCATAAAACACCTAAATAATCAAGGAGAAGCATATCTTTAGGACGAATTTCAAACCATTGTTTTGTGACGACCAGCAAGAAAATCTTATTCATCATCAATCCTAAGGCGGGTACCAAAAGCAAAACCCACCTGCCGTCATTGATACAACAACACATAGATGCCACACAATTTGAGGTAGCTATCGCCTATACCAAAGCGCCACTTCACGCCACCGCTTTAGCCAAAGAAGCCGTAAAAAATGGTGTTGACATCGTGATTGCTACTGGAGGCGACGGCACCGTAAATGAAGTAATGCAGGGTTTATTGCATAGTGACACAAGCTTGGGAATACTTCCTTTTGGTTCAGGAAATGGCTTGGCAAGATTTTTAGGCGTGCCGATGAACCATGTACAAGCATTACAGTTTATTAACAATGCTAAAAGTGTATTGATTGATACTTGTAGGCTAAATGAACATGCCTTTGTGAATGTAGCAGGAACAGGTTTTGATGCCCATATTGGCGATGTATTTTCGCATACCAAGGGAAGAGGATTTTCGACCTACATCAAACTCTCCATCAAAGAATTTTACAAGTACAAGCCACAGGAATACCAATTAGCCATCAATGGGGAAATATTGGTTCGAAAAGCATTCATGATCAGTTTTGCGAATACCTCTCAGTTTGGCAACAACGCTCACATCGCGCCCGAAGCCGACATCCAAGATGGCTTGGTAGATGTGTGTATCATGAAACCACTTTCCATCCTCGATTTGCCTCAAGTGGTGTATGCCATTTTCAACAAATCCATCCACAAATCCAACTATGTGGAGATCATCAAATGCCAAAACGCAACCATCACACGTGCCAATGCCGATGCGATACACATTGATGGTGAACCTACCCTAGCGGCTAAAAATTTGGATGTAAAAGTAGTACCGGGGTCTTTGAAGGTGTTGAGAAAATAGTACAGGGTCTAGAGTACTGAGTACTGAGACAAAAAATGTACCCTGTACCCTGTACGCTAGACTCTGTACTCTAAACTCCCTGCATCAAACAAGTTTTAATAAACTCATTCAAGCCGCCGTCCATTACTTTTTGAACGTCGGAGGTTTCGTAGCCGGTTCGGATATCTTTCACCAATTTGTACGGATGCATGACGTAGTTACGAATTTGAGAGCCGAATTCTACGCGTTTCTTTTCGCTTTCTACGACTGCTCTTGCAGAATTCTTTTTCTCAATTTCAATTTGGTACAACCTCGATTTTAACATCTTGATGGCATGTTCTTTATTCATTAACTGCGAACGTTCTTTTTGACATTCGATGATAATACCGGTAGGTTTATGTTTTAAGCGAACTGCCGTTTCTACTTTGTTTACATTTTGTCCTCCTGCGCCACCGGCACGGAAAGTATCCCAATCGATATCACCTAAATTGACCTCAATTTCAATACTATCATCTACCAATGGGTACACATACACCGATGCAAACGATGTATGTCGACGGCCACCTGAATCAAAAGGAGAGATCCGCACCAAACGGTGAACGCCGGATTCACATTTCAAATAGCCGAAAGCAAACTGTCCTTCAATCTCTAAAGCACAAGACTTTATCCCTGCCCCATCTCCTGGTTGACAGCTCAATTCTTTGACAGAAAAACCATTTTTCTCTCCCCACATGATGTACATCCTCATGAGCATCTCGGCCCAATCCTGACTTTCAGTTCCACCTGCACCGGGGTTAATTTCCAACACAGCACTCAGCTGGTCTTCTTCCCCACTGAGCATACGTTTAAACTCAAGGTTATCAAGGTCTTCAATGAGTTTGTCCCATTCCGATTTCATGTCGGCACTTTCAATTTCACCTTGTTCGAACATGGCAAAAAGCACTTCAAAATCGTCCAATTGACTTTGAATATGCTCGTAACTGTCTGTCCAAACTTTTTCAACACGCATCGCCTTTAAAATCTTTTCTGCTTCTTTAGGGTTATCCCAAAAATCGGGAGCGGTTGTTTTAATTTCTTGGTGTTTTACGATTTCAATCTTGGCATCGTAGTCAAAGATACCTCCTCAGCGCCTCTACACGGCTCTTAACATCCTTTATCTGGTCGTTAGTCATAATGGTGAATTTTAAATTGAATTATAAAAGTAGGGATTTTTTTT
>JBEAZU010000231.1:0-7717 GCA_041169945.1 Bacteroidota bacterium | reverse complement strand
GAATTAATATTTTGAATTATGAAAAAAGCAAGCGCCATCACCCTTTTCGTTATTTTAGCAATCAGTTTAACTTGTTGTTACCGTGTACAACCTGATCCGGGAGAAGAAAGCGTTTTGGTGTACAAACCCTTATTTTTCGGACATGGAGGGGTTGACGAAACACCCGTTTCTACCGGAGCTACCTGGGTAGCGATTACTACGGACCACAAAGAATTTCCCATTACCCCTATAACCATCACAGAAGATTTTGCGAATATGATTCCTTCTGACAACACACCGGTGTCGTTTAGCGTGTATTTAAAAGCGCAAATCAAACAAGGGAAAACGCCTGAACTGTACAAGAAATTTGGCGCCGAATGGTACTCACATTCTCTTCAGGCATCTTTCAGGACCATGGTGAGGGACAAAGCAAGTGCCTTCAAAATGTTTGACCTAGCAAGTAAAAGAGAAATTTCGGCCCAATTGGAAAAAGACATTTTCAAAGACATTGCCGCTTATGCCAAAGCATTGAATTTACCGGTTGACCTGCTTCAGGTATCCATTGGAGCCATTACTCCACCAGAACAAGTACTTACCGAAACCAAAAATACAGCCGCTCAAAACCAAAGTATTTTGACCCAATCGGCGAGGGCAAATGCAGAGTTGGCTAGAAAACAAGCAGAAATCAACAAAGCCATTGCCGATCAGGCGTATAAAAATCAAATGGGAATGACCGTTGCAGAATACCTACACCTGCGTCAACTTGAAATTGAAAAAGAGAAGGTGGAACTCATCAAAGACAATGAAAAAGTGTCTATCATTTTTGGGAATGCCAACCCGGTATTTCCGATCAAGTAAGAAAATCAATATTTGAATAAAACTGCCAACGGTGTAAATTCAAACACATCCATTACAAAAAATAGACGGTATCGTTGTAATTAGCTACGATTACATGTCACTTGATGCTTAAATAAATGACTCATGCCTTTTCGTTTTGACAATTCATACTTACAGTTAGCACCAGAACTATTTTCCCTGGTAAATCCTACTGTAGTGGGTAATCCTCAAGTGATTATTTTCAATACACCTTTGGCAAAGGAGTTAGGGCTAAAAGAAGACCAACTTGAAAAAATAAAGCTGGAAAATGTTTTGGCCGGAAACGAAATACTTCCTGAATCTCAACCCATTGCACAAGCTTATGCGGGTCACCAATTTGGTCATTTCAATATGCTGGGTGATGGAAGGGCAATCTTATTAGGGGAACATATTTCTCCAAATGGGCAACGATTTGACATACAATTAAAAGGCGCTGGCAGCACCCCTTATTCTCGCAGAGGAGATGGTAAAGCATCAACAAGTGCGATGTTGAGAGAATATATCATCAGTGAAGCCATGCACTTTTTAAACATTCCGACCACAAGAAGTTTGGCGGTAGTAAGCACAGGAGAACAAATTTATAGAGAATCCATTGTTCCAGGGGCAGTATTGACCAGGATTGCTGCAAGTCATATTAGGGTAGGAACGTTTGAATACGTCAGTAACTTTCAATCCAAAGCAACCTTAAAACAGTTTACAGACTATACCATCAAAAGGCATTATCCTGCATTACTAGACCAAAAAGAACCTGCATTAGCCTTGTTGGATCAGGTACTCGAACAACAAATTGACCTCATCGTAAATTGGCTTCGGGTGGGTTTTATTCATGGGGTAATGAATACCGACAACATGAGTATTGCCTGCGAAACCATAGATTATGGCCCTTGTGCATTTATGAATTCCTATAATCCCGACACGGTATTTAGTTCAATAGACCATCAAGGAAGGTATGCATTTGCCAATCAGCCGAAAATTGCCGTCTGGAATTTAACCCGTTTTGCAGAATCTTTATTGCCATTATTCGATGAAAATCCAACCCTGGCGATTGAAAAAGCAAACCACGTTTTACGGAAATTCCAAAGCAGTTTTGAATCCAAGTGGTTGCAAATGATGGGGCAAAAATTGGGCATAGTGGAGGTGAATAAAGACGATGAAACCTTAATCTCAAACTTATTGGCTTGGATGTTTGCCAACAAAGCCGATTACACCAATACCTTTATTGAATTGAGTGTTCCTAACTTTAATACCGCTTCTATTTACCAAGAAGCACCTTTTTTAACCTGGTTAAAGGCATGGAAAACAAGAATTAAGGCAGAAAAAGAATTGCCTTTGGCCTCAAAAATCCTCCTGCAAAAATCAAATCCTGCTTTTATTCCAAGAAATCATTTGGTAGAATCGGCCTTAAGCCAAGCACAGGACAATAAAGAATTGACAGCATTTAAAGACTTATTGGCCATACTCGCAACACCTTATGACTATTCGGTGATAGCCCCTAAATACCAAACACCATTTTTAGGTGACGAAGGACTTTACAAAACCTATTGTGGTACCTGATTTAGTGAAGTATTGGTGCCTATTACCCTAGCCATTGAAAATAGATCAACATGCCAGCGGCAACAGTCATTATAAAAAATGCCAATCCTCCTAAAACATTATCCATAAGGCTGTTGACATTCTCCCCCATTATTTTTTTATTGTTTGAAATATGAAGGATAATGGCAATCAAAACAGGAGCCGTAAGTCCGTACAAAATAGCCGTATAAATCAGGGATTGTATGGGAGAAATGCCAATATAATTCATTGACAATCCAAGGAGTAAGGAAATTCCGATAATGACATAAAAGCCCTTGGCTTCATGAAACTTTTTATCAAGTCCCTGCTCCCAACCAAAGGTTTCCGTAAAAATATACGAAAGCGAGCCACTCAAAACAGGTACGGCAATAAGTCCAGTTCCGATAACGCCAATGGCAAATAACAAATAAGCCATATCTCCAGCCAAAGGTTTTAAGGCCAAAGCGGCCTGTTCCACAGTATCAATTTGATGAACACCAGCTTTAAACAAAACGGTTCCGGTAGTAAGAATGATAAAATACATGACCAATCCCGAAAAAGTCATTCCAAAATCAACATCTTGTTTCATTTCATGAATGATTTTTTTATTGACTACCAAATGCTTTTTCTTATGTTTCATTTCCTCCACTTCTATGGAAGCTTGCCAAAAAAACAGGTAAGGAGAAATAGTGGTACCAAGTATTCCGACCAAAATGGCAAGAAAATCTTTGTCAAATTTGATGGTAGGAATAAAGGTAGCGCTGATGACTTCATAAAAATTTTGCTTGTATAAAAATGGCACCACAAAATACACCAGCATGACAATGCAAAGGTATTTTAAGATGGAGGCAATTTTTAAATAAGGCAAATAAATGATTAATCCCAAGAGTACGATGGTGAAAAACACACTAAAGAAGGAGGCATCAATGGCCGGGAAAAGCAGGTTTCCCACAGCCCCCATACCCGCAATATCTGCACCAATATTCATGACAATTGCCGGGAAACTAAAAAGCAACATGACATATAATATAGGCCTTGGATAATGTTTTTTGAGGGTTCCGGTGAGCCCTTGAGCAGTCACCAGCCCAATCCGTGCACACATTTGTTGTATGGCTGCCATCAATGGAAAAGCAACGATAGCTGTCCAAAGTGTTGACAAACCATAGGCAGCGCCTGCCTGAGAATAGGTAGCAATACCTGAAGGATCATCATCACTTGCTCCGGTAACCAAGCCTGGCCCTATTATTTTCCAAAACCGAGACAATTTTGACTGCTTATTGCTTTTCATAATGGATTTTAATTCAAGTATAATAAAGAACAATCTTTAAATCAATAAGAATACATGCATTTTTACAAGTTCATCAATAATGCGATCATAAACAATTGAATCGGTCAATACATCAGGGCAAACGCATTTAAATAATTGAATAAATTGAAAACGTAGGGATATATATCCGTGAAAATTCGCCAAATTCGTGTCATCTGCGTGCCATTTATTTATTCTTTTTAAAGAATAAATAAAAATTGAACACAGATTGAGCAGATGATACGGATAAACGCTGATTATGCCTCTTTGTATCTTCTATTAATTCAAATAAAACCACCATTTAAATATGTTTGCCCTGGGTCGGATTGTGTTTTATGTTTTTATTTAAAGCCATTTGAATATATGCTCGGCATGTATTGGAGACGTCTATGGCGTGTTGTGTTTCAAAAATATTAAGTTGATGTGGTTCATGTTGTTTTATTGGGAAGGGTTTATTTTGGGTGTACCACAGCGTGATATTTCCTTTTATATTATCGCCCTTATAGCTTACCATTCCCCAAAAATCTTCCCAAGGGTAGGAGCTAATTTCTTTGTTATTTTTCATGACCATCAGTTTTTGTGCTGTGCCAAGCCAAACGGTATGGCTTGGGGAAATGATTTCTCGCAAACCCACATAAATAAGGTAAATAAATAGGATGAAAAAAGTGAATGGGCCTAGTAATAGCGCTATTTGGGTGCCCATTCCTAATGATGTGTCTATCATTTGAAATGTGTTGGTGGAGGTGAATTGATGACTATTGGAGAAGAAATTTGCCTTGTAATGTTGGAAAACGATGACCAACATCAAATGCAATGGCAAAGGAAGTAGCAAGAGAAAAAATAGGGTGGTTTGATAAGCACTTTTGGGGCTCATGCTGCGCGTGGCTTCTATGATAAATAAGGCTTGTGCTTGTCCTAAGCTTTTGACCATGGCTGTAGGAACTTGGCTATTCAGGTTTGTCATTGGCTTATCGTTGAAATATACAGTATTCGTTAATTCTTTCTAAACATATTTGAAAAATACTGTCCATTTGCTCAATGTCAACAAGCTCCAATTCCTTGTTTTGAAATACATCTGAACCATTATCTCTGCTTTCGAATTTGCCTGTTACCAGTTTGAGACGAATGCAATCTTTTTTTATTAAAGGGCTGCTTTGAAACATTGACCAATGGTAACTTGTCGTTTCTTGGGAGGTAATGATGAGCAATCTGGTATTGGTTCCAATAAAAATTGGACCGTTCATCTTATACATGCGAATGGTATGACCTACGAGCCAAATACCAATAATGACGCAAAGTAGTAAAAAATAAAAGCCACCATTTATGGGGTGTCCTTTCCAAGGTTGAAGCTGTTGTAAAGCATATTTTTGGGGTGACACATTGTCTAGTGTATTGTTGTGAACGGTAATCGTTAACAGCATGATCCAAGAAAGTAGGTTCCATAGGAGGGTCAAGCTGAGCATTCCTTTGATGGTAGAAGATGCGTTTTGTTTTTGTCCTTTGGTGTGAAATAAAACTACTTCATCGTTGTCAAATTGAATGTCAGGATGCAATTGGTTTGTCATAATAGTTTGACATTGTTGGATTAAGTGCTACTTGTTTAATGTCCCACATGTGGTATGTGCAATATAATAGAAAATTATGAATTCATAGGTGGGATTCGATGGTAAAGAGCGATGGTTGCTGACTAAGTAATGTTGAAACAACAACTTTCTGTTCTGTTTTTAATTCCAAGACTTGGCTAATTGCTTGGCTTGAAGGATAGTCATGGCAAGCGCAGCCATCCTCAAAAGAACAAACAATGAAGTATGCTAAGGAATTGCTTATAAATCCATACAATAAAATTGAAGCTTTATTGTTTAAACTTTAATTCTACTTCTCTTTTTTTGTCAAAGATTTATTTAGCTTTGACTCTATAAAGGTTTTAGGATATTTATTAGAAAATTATTGTAACTATTATTAAACAACATTATGCAGAAGTATTCAATATTGTGGGCCGATGATGAGATAGACTTATTGAAACCTCATATTATGTTTTTAGGAACAAAGGGCTACGAGGTTACTCCTGTAGTTAGTGGTGCCGATGCCGTAGAGCATTGTCAAGAAAACAATTATGACATCGTTTTTTTAGATGAAAATATGCCCGGGATGTCGGGTTTAGAAGCTTTGGCGATTATCAAAGCCATGAAACCTTCTTTGCCTATTATCATGGTTACCAAAAGTGAAGAAGAACATATCATGGAAGAAGCCATCGGTTCGAAGATTGCTGACTACTTGATCAAACCTGTTAATCCATCTCAATTATTACTGTCGGTTAAAAAGATATTAGACAACAAAAGATTGGTGTCTGAAAAAGTAAACCTAGGGTACCAACAAGATTTTAGGAACATCAGCATGGCCTACAACGATACCTTGTCGCATGAAGAATGGGCCGATATTTACAAAAAATTAGTGTATTGGGAATTGGAATTGGAAGATTCTCAGGATGCTGGCATGGCGGAAGTGCTCGAAAATCAAAAGTCAGAAGCGAATGGCTATTTTTCTAAATTCATCGCCAACCATTACGAAGCATGGCTTAACGACCCTAAGGTTTCTAGGCCTCTTTTGTCTAATCAATTGATGAAAAAGAAGGTGTTTCCTCTTTTAGAAGGAGATGAACCGGTGTTTTTTATGCTCATCGACAATTTGCGCTACGACCAATGGAAAATTTTAGAACCAATTATTACTGAATTGTTTCATGTGGAAGAAGAAAGTACTTATTATGCCATTCTTCCGACGACCACTGCTTATGCCCGAAATGCCATTTTTGCTGGTTTAATGCCCTTGGATATGGAAAAACAACATCCAGACCTGTGGGTAAATGATGATGACGATGATGGGAAAAACAACAATGAAGACAAGTTTTTGGCCCGTCAGCTCGAGAAAAATAAGTTGAACATTAAAATGTCGTACCACAAAATATTGAACCTCCACCAAGGAAAAACGTTGGTGGATGGCTTGAATAATTTGATGACCAACAAACTGAATGTTATTGTCTATAATTTTGTAGACATGCTGTCTCATGCCCGCACCGACATGGCCATGATTCGTGAATTGGCAGGAGATGAAGCGGCGTACAGGTCTTTGACAAAATCATGGTTCCTACATTCCCCGCTGTATGATATTTTCAAAAAATTGGCAGATAAAAAAGTGAAAGTGGTGATTACCACCGACCATGGCACGGTACGTGTTAAAAGGCCATTTAAAATAGTGGGAGACAAAGAAACCAATTCAAATCTAAGGTATAAACATGGGAAAAACTTGAGCTATGAGGGTAAAAATGTTTTTGTGTGTACCAAACCAGAACGTTTATTATTGCCTCGTAGAAATGTAAGTACCTCATTTGTCTTTGCCCAAGACGATTACTTCTTTGCCTACCCTAACAATTATAACCATTATGTGAGTCATTATAGAGACACTTTTCAACATGGAGGCATTTCTTTGGAAGAAGTCATTATTCCATTTGTGGTGTTGAGGAATAAATAGGGTACAGGGTATTAGGTATTAAGTATTAGGTATTAAGTCTTGGGTTGTTCCTCTTTGTACTTTGTACTTTGTACTTTGTACCTTGTACCTTGTACTTAATACCTTGTACCTTGTACCTAATACTTTGTCCCTTGTACTTTGTACCTTGTACCTTGTACTTTGTACTTTGTACCTTGTACTTTGTACTTTGTACCTTGTACTTTGTACCTTGTACTTTGTACCTTGTACTTTGTACCTTGTACTTTGTACCTTGTACCTTGTACTTTGTACCTTGTACTTTGTACCTTGTACTTTGTACCTTGTACCTTGTACTTTGTACCTTGTACCTTGTACTTTGTACTTTGTACTTTGTACCTTGTACTTTATACCTTATACCTTGTACCTTGTACCTTGTACCTTGTACCTTGTACCTTGTACCTTGTACCTTGTACCTTGTACCTTGTACCTTGTACTTTGTACCTTGTACCTTGTACCTTGTAC
>JBEAZU010000230.1:0-2665 GCA_041169945.1 Bacteroidota bacterium | reverse complement strand
TCGTGGCCAAATACAAAAGCAAAAATTTCTTTTCCCCAAATCACAATCACCAACATGGGAACAACACTGAGCGCCGCAATGAGGAGTGAAAGTTGTTTGGTTTTTTGTTTAAGGTTTGATTCGATTTGTTCTTGGGCACGAGCAGCTTTCTGAAAGTAAATTTGAGAAATAGTAGTACCAATAAATGTAAGTGGCGCCGTTAGTATTTTATTGGCTAAAGTAAAATACCCCAATACGTTTTTATCTACATAAAAATAAGGCAATAGAAAAAAGGGCAATTGCCGAGATACCGCATTAAGATAGCTTGCTCCGATGGCATAACGAGGAAAATCTTTATAGCAATTGGCCTGCACTTTCATTTCATAAAAACGTAATTCCTTAATAGAGAAACCCTGAGCCACCACAAAAACAACCGCCATAAAGGAAGCGATTTGTCCTCCAATAAAACCTAGAATTAATCCTCCTGTAATTTTTTTAAACAAGCACCCAATCAAAATACTCATGAGGCTACTAGAAAGCGCTTGTACAATTTTGGCCTGGGTTAACACCTTGTATTTTTTTTCTCTATTCAATAAAGACGACATGGCCATAAAGGCACCTTCTAAAAACACACTCAAGGGTAAAAAATAGAGCCAAAAAAGAAAATTTTGATCTTCAATATAATGATGTAAATAAGTAATGCCTATCCACACAAACACCAAAGACAGCAACGAAGTAAATACGGTAATAACCATACATACGGCAAAAATATGGTGCGCATCTCGGTCACTTGAAGGGAGCATAATGGCCGTTTCGTAGCCCCCATTGACCAATACTACTACCAAAACCAAAATAGCAGCATACAATCCTAGTAATCCAAATTCAGAGGGTACATACAAATAGGTAAGCACAGGATATGCCGCCAAACTAAAACCTTGGGCTAAAATAGTACCCGACATTAAGGTTAACAGACTTCTGATAAAGGCCGATGCTTTAATATTTTCCCAAGAAATACTTTGCCTCATAATGAATGATAATATGCTCGCTTAGTCATTAATGATTAAATGAGTAGTTTTAAACAAACCTATACAAAAAAACAAGGAATACAAACTACTAAAACCAAGTATTGAGGTCTTGTTTATAGAAATCAACAAACATAATCTATTTGGAGAGCAATGTATTGATAGCATCTATTCATTTAAAGATGGTAAAACGCTTTGTACAATGGCTAGTTTTTGCAGCATATATTCTTTACATTCATACAATTAACCGACAACACACACGCATGACGAAAATACACCGTACAAATACTTATTTCTTCCTAAAAATACTCGTTTTATTAGGATTGCTTGTGGGCGGATTTATCTTCCATAAAAAATATGACAACAAAAATGAGGCTATTAAAATGGAAATAAATGTTCAGAAATAAATTAGCCTGAGAAAAGTTATCCCTTTTCAGTTAATTCTAACCGTATATAAAGCTATAAATTCGCTTTCAAATGAGTCGTAATAATCTATTCGATTAAAAATAAAATCAAAAATCAAATAAAGCTTGGAAACATAAATCCATGCGATTAATTTGCATCATTATTAAAGATATTCAAACTCAACAAACAAAAATACTATGTCATTAATTGGAAAAAAAGCACCGGTGTTTTCAGCACCAGCAGTGGTAAATGGTCAAATCGTTGAAAACTTTTCTCTAGACCAATATCTTGGCAAACAAGATGTAATATTATTTTTCTACCCAATGGATTTCACGTTTGTTTGTCCTACCGAAATCATTGCATTTCAAGAACAATTGGCTGAATTCGAAAAACGCAATACAGCCGTAGTAGGCGTTTCAGTAGATTCTGAATTTTCACATTTGGCTTGGGTAAACTTACCACGCAACAAAGGTGGTATTGAAGGTGTTACCTATCCATTGGTGGCCGATTTCGCTAAAACCATCGCCACTAATTTCGGCGTATTGGCAGGTGATTACACCTACAATGATGAAGGAGAAATGGTATTTGAAGGCAATCCTGTTGCTTACAGAGGTACATTCTTAATAGACAGGGCTGGTCTTGTACGTCACTGTGTAATCAATGACCTTCCTTTAGGACGTAGTATTGATGAAGCCTTAAGAATAGTAGATGCTTTACAATTTAACGAACAATATGGCGAAGTTTGTCCTGCAAACTGGTCTCAAGGAAAAGAAGGCATGAGTGCTACACATGAAGGTGTTTCTAATTACTTAGCAAAACACTAATTCATCAACATTTAAAATCATCAAAAGGCTACCCCAAAAAGGTAGCCTTTTTTTGTGGTAAACATGGGAGATGCAAACAAATTATTCATTACAAACAGAAGATCATCTAGAACCCAAAAAACTATCTAAAAATAAAAAACAAAAAATGTGTAACGAATCAAAAAGTTGATTGTAGTTTGGTTAGTACTGAAAAATAATTAAAATCAGGAAACTAAACAAACCACTTTTTTACACCCTATTTTTCATACAACACATGATTAAACAACAAAACGATCCTTGTCATAAATTTATGGCAAGGATTTTTTACTTTTGTGGATGGAAAATTTAGTAAACCAAAATGCCTTGTCTATTATCTTCGAAGATGAATGGTTAATTGCCGTAAACAAACCCACAGGCATCAGCACTCAAAAAGACCAATCGAATGATATTGCCTTG
>JBEAZU010000229.1:0-8077 GCA_041169945.1 Bacteroidota bacterium | reverse complement strand
AGGTGTGGGGGAGAGAGTAATATGGGGTGGTTATTTTTCAAAACACCTGCCATTAAACTTGTACACGATTTTCCTTTTGGTCAATAATCTTTCCTCATTGATGGCCGGTATGGAAATGGTTTTTTTAAACTCATCATACAATATCAAATCGTCTTCTGAAGATTTAGTGATAGGGTCATTGAAAATAATATTGATTTCATTATCAAAAGCAGTATTGGTTTTAAAAAATGGTATTTCATCTTTAAAGCCTGTGTCATGCAATTCGTATGCTTTGAGTTGTAATGTTTTGTTTTTATCGCCAGGATAACCATTGTACAAGGCAATGTAAGTATTTAACATATTGAGTCTTATGGTGAATATTTCCCTGCAAAAATAGCCAGGATCGGTTTCTTTTTCTTTGATTCTTAGGTCTGAAAACACTTTACGATTCAACTTATACTGGTACAATGTTTCAATATACCTTGCGCCATTTTTTGTTTTGGCTTCCCATGAATATATTTTAAAATTGCCATCACTTGCTTTGATGATTTGCACGCCTAAATTTTTGAGCCCTTGAAAATTATAACTCATGGTTTGAGGCATCGTGCTGGTGATAGACAATAGCTTGTTTTTAAATATGGTAGCGATATCGTCCAAAGAATCTTCTGTGTTCTGTTGGTAATCTTTGATCAATTTTTCGTTCCAAAATTTTACTTTTTTAAAATCACTCATCAATTCTTTTTCTTTATCAAGAATAGTTTGTGCATGGCTATATCCAAATGCTAATAAAAATAGAAAACTGATGATGTATTTCATATTGCTAAGCTTCACTAAATTGACGTAAGTATTTGATGAGGTAAGAAAACGAAAATACTAAATTATTCTTAGTTACAACAAACTTGGTTTAAATAAATTGTAAAACGCAAGGCTAGGATTTTAAAATTTGCTTTAGGTTTCAAATTCAATCTCGTTTAGTGAACAAATATTGTTAATTTAAATCCGTGATGATCCGCCAAATCTGTGTACAATGTTGTTATATTCTTTGTCAAAGCATAAAAAATTGGAACGCTGATTGAACAGATCGTACAGGTTGACGCGGATTTTACCTTAACAAAAAGACATTGGGTTTCAAATTGGTCAATCTGTTATATCTTTAATAATGATGACCTTTCGTTTAAGAAAATGGTTTATGCTAGCCTTACCAAACTTGTACATTTCAACAACACCCCAATGGGCTTTATGGCGTTTTTCGTACAGACTAAGTTTAGTCTCTACAATGTTTTCGTACACTTATTTTAACCATTTTTGAGGGTTGATAGCTTTTTACATTGACACATAAAAGTATACAGCATTATAGAGTGTTGCCTTGGGTCATCACCTCCTCCATATAAATCGTTTTTGCGTCTTGGAACGACTGCCTAATGGTATTTTCTGCCAATTTGTTATCAATCTTTAGGATGCCAACAAGCATATCAAGGATAGGGAAATATAAAAAAATCCTTTATGGTTAATTGTATCTGTGTGCAGACAAAAGAAATCATACAATTCATTTTTTGTAAAAAAAATAGTCTCGATGGTTAAATCGAGACTATTTTAACACAGTAGTATTACTCGGAATTATTCTCCCGTTACAGTTACACTGTACGTTTTTGAAAACAAACCGCCTTTTACAGCATAATCAACCGTTGAAATTTTGTTGATTTTGCCATTTTTTGCGGCTGTTTGAAGACTTAAATCAGTTGTTCCCAATGCAATTCCTAAAACAATTGTTCTTTGTGCAACGCCAACTTTAGAACCTATTGGGTTTTTAGTAGCAAATCCTGGGTAACTCATAGAACAAGACGCCAATGTTGCCACTGCACCTGCAATGATTAAATTTTTAATTATTTTCATGATTTTAATTTCTAGTAGGTTGGTATTATTCTCCTGTTACAATTAATTCTTTGGTATAAAAGAATATATAATTGGTGGTTTTTTCATCAATAGTAGCTACACCACCAGTGATTTTACCGTTTTTAACTGCTTCAGCAATGCCGTAGCCATTGTTTAAAACTAGGGTGCCTAAAACAACACCTGTTTTTGAAACACCAGTTTTAGTACCAACTTTTGCGTCAGAAACAGCTACAGGCATAATTGTAGTACAAGAACTGAATATTGCTGCGCTGATACCAGCCAAAGCAAATAGTATATTTTTTTTCATTTTAATGTAAGATTTGAGTTTAAAATTATTCTCCTGTAACGGTTGTAGTACCTTTAATATAAAATATATAAGATTTAAGTACAACATCAACCGTGGCAATTTTAGTGATACCACCTTTTTTTGCAGCAGATTGAATAGTGAAATCAGAATCTAAGTCTGATGTTTTAGCCGTAGCTACACCAACTTTAGTTCCTACCGGGTTACCCGTGGTGATGAATTGTTGGCTGATGGTTCATGAAGACAATGATAACAAAACAATGCTACCAATACTTAAAGAGATTTTTTTCATTGAATAAAAGGTTTGTGTATTAATTTTAAACTACACAAAAAAGCAAATAGTTTTACAAAAAACCTAATCTTGATTTTTATATACGGAATCGAAATAGTGATGATCGCTTATTATATTTTATTGGTTTTTGAATAATTATTTGTTTGTTAATTGTTTATGTTTTTTTTATGGATTATTTTTTTTTACTCAAAGGCTAAATTTTAGGCTTATTGATGCTCGAATTTTAATTCTAAATGAATTTTATTTTTTTTAATAAATGATGTTTATTGGTTTCAATTCATTACTAATAGTCACTATTTTCTATGATGAAGTTTAAGAATGTTGTCAATGAAATCAAAACTTAATTTGTTAAATTGTTGATAATAAGCTTGTCATTGCTATAATTGCTTAAATTTTAGTATTTCGATAGAAACATTTACGAACTAAATGAAGAAAATCATTTTTTTATCGAAATTAAACTGCGATTTTTGTCTTTGATATGTACCACCTATTTAAAACTAAATGATTTACATTAGTCGAGTAGAACATTTTAATGCCGCTCATAAGTTATACAATAACAATTGGTCTGAAGAAAAAAATATTGAAGTTTTTGGCCCTTGTTGTAACCACAATTGGCATGGTCATAATTTTGATTTAATTGTTACCGTTAAAGGAGAACCTGCTATAGATACAGGTTTTGTAATTGATTTAAAAAAATTGAGTGTGCTTATTCGTCAAGAAGTAATCGATAAAGTAGACCATAAAAACCTTAATTTAGATGTTGATTTCATGGAAGGCAAATTTGCCAGTACAGAGATTTTGGCCATGGAGTTTTGGAAAATATTAGCGCCATCGATTAAATTAATGGCTCCGAAGGCAGCATTACATTCTATTAAACTCTATGAAACCCCTAGGAATTTTGTAGAATATTTTGGATAATGATTATCAGCTATACATCAGTTTAAAAATAATACATTGAAATATTATCTTATTGCAGGAGAACGTTCTGGAGATTTACATGCTTCAAACCTTATTAAATCACTTATCAAAGAAGATCCTAAGGCAGAATTTAGATTTTTAGGGGGCGAAATGATGCAAAGTGCCGGAGGGACCATGTATCGCCACTACAAAGAAATTTCTTTTATGGGTTTTTGGGAGGTGTTTTCTAACCTTGGTGCCATTTTTAAAAACCTGAAATATTGTAAAGCTGATTTAATCGACTATCAACCCGATGTGTTAATTTTAGTCGATTTCTCTGGTTTTAATTTGAGGGTTGCTGCAGCAGCTAAAAAAGCCGGCATCAAAGTGTATTATTATATTTCTCCTAAAATTTGGGCTTGGAACCAATCTCGCGCTCATAAAATCAAACGTTTGGTAGATAAAATGTTTGTCATTATTCCATTTGAAAAAGAATTTTACAAAAAATTTGATTTTGAAGTGGATTATGTAGGTAATCCTGTTTTTGATGCCATTCATGATTTTGTTCCCAATCCCAATTTTAAGCAAGAGAACCAATTAGACGAACGTGAAATTATTGCGGTATTGCCCGGAAGTCGTCAGCAAGAAGTCGTAAAGATGCTGCATTATATGATTAATGTGGTGCCTGTTTTTAGAAAATACCAATTTGTGGTGGCCGCTGTTTCAAACCTTTCCGAAGAATACTATGAAATGTTTAACCGCGACAGGGATTTGAAAATAGTATATGAACAATCGTATGATATTTTGGCCAATGCCAAAGCGGCGATTGTAACCTCTGGTACAGCAACACTAGAAACCGCATTGTTTAACGTGCCTCAAGTGGTATGCTATAAAACCAGTGCCGCAACTTATTTGATTGTGAAAGCCTTGATTAAAGTGAAGTATATTTCCTTGGTAAACCTTATTGTGAATAAGCCTGTCGTAAAAGAACTTATTCAAGATGAGTTTGTGCCTAGAAATTTGGTGGATGAACTAACGAATATTGTTGAAAATAAAGCATTCATCGATACTCAAAAACAAGGGTATGCAGTGCTGAAATCACTTATGGGTGGTGTTGGGGCTTCTGATACTACGGCTAAATTAATGCTTAAATACTTGCGTCAATAGTTTGATTTTGGTTATTACTTTGCATTTAAATTTATAAAATCTACAAATTAAAAATATAAAATGTCTAAAATATTCTTTACTCCTGGGCCGGCACAACTATATCCAACAGTAGCTTCACATGTTGTAAATGCCCTAAACGAAAATATTGGCTCCATTTCACATAGAGGAAAACAGTTTCAGGTTATTTACCAAGAAGCAGATGAACATATCAGGGCTTTGTTGGGCGTTCCACAGGATTTTAAAATATTTTTTACAGGGTCCGCTACGGAGATTTGGGAAAGAATTTTACAAAATACAGTTGAAAATCATAGTACCCATTTTGTGAATGGTTCTTTTTCTAAAAAATTCTATGAGTTTTCAATAGAATTAGGAAACAAAGCCACCAAATTTGAGGTGCCATTTGGCAATGGTTTTGATATCAATGCTTACGAAATTCCTTCAGAAACGGAATTGATTTGTGTTACCCATAACGAAACAAGCTCGGGTGTGATGATGCCCGCTTCAGATATTCACGCTTTAAGAGCCAAAAATCCTAATGCCATCATCGCAGTGGATGCCGTTTCTTCTGTTCCATATCCTCAGTTTGATTTTAACATGATAGACTCTGCTTTCTTTTCTGTTCAAAAGGGGATGGGTTTGCCTGCAGGTTTAGGGGTTTGGATAGTGAATGACCGTTGTATCGACAAAGCCAATGCTATAAAAGCCAAGGGTAAATCAATAGGCACTTACCATAGTTTACCTTCTTTATGGAGCAATGGAAGTAAATTTGAAACACCATCAACGCCAAATGTATTGGGTATTTATTTGTTAGCGAAAGTTACTGGGGATATGCTCAAAAAAGGGGTGGACGTCATTCGAAAAGAAACCGATTTAAAAGCAGCTAAATTGTACGATTTCGCTGAAAAATCTTCATTACTAGAGGTATTTGTGCAAAATCCTGCGCACCGTTCAGCTACTGTTATTGTAGCCAATACGACTGGTGTGGCTTCTGATTTAATCAATGCACTAAAACCGCTTGACCTTATCTTGGGGGCTGGGTATGGTAATTTTAAAGACAAACAAGTACGTATTGCCAATTTTCCTGCGGTTTCTGTTGAACAGGTAGATCGTTTATTGGCGGAACTTTCAAAAATTTAATTGTACTTATTACGAATCATAGCACTATGGAAATTGGAAATACTTACCAGCATCAATTTGTTTTTACCCAAGCACAAGTAAATGATTTTGCTCAGGTGTCTGGAGATACGAATCCTCTACACCTAGATGCAGATTTTGCAGCTACTACTCCTTTTAAAAAACCAATTATGCATGGATTTTTAGGGGGGAGTATTTTTTCAATGGTGTTGGGTACTAAATTCCCCGGTCCCGGAAGTGTCTATTTGAAACAATCGATGGAGTTTTTACGACCTATGTTTGTGGAGCAAACCTATGAGGCTATTTTTACGGTCAAAGATATTGAACCAGCCAAAAATAGGTTGTTAATTGAAACTAAGATAATCGACTGCCTTACTGGTAAAACAACCATTACGGGTGAGGCTTTAATTATGAACAAAGAACAGGTTAAATAAGTATTGAATGACGAATCGTTTTTATTATACCCTTGTATTGTGTTGCTTTTTTACGCTAACAGTGTCGGCTCAAGTGCTTGACGATTCTACCAAGCAGGTATATGGGTATCATTCGACCAGTTATTTTACAGAACAGGATGTTTTAAAGGATGACACCCTGACCACTACACCTGATTCTAGTTTTGACGCTACAATTCATCGGTACGATAAATTATATTTTAAAGATAATATTTATCAAAATTTAGGCAATTTAGGGACGGCTTCAAAAGCAATTTTTTGGAATCAACCCACTGCTATTGGTTATACCTTTGGGTACCATACTTATGATCAATATGCCTCTAATGTGTCGGAAACTAAATATTATGACACCAAATCTCCCTATTCCATTTTAAAGTATGTACAAGGGGGGACCGGAGAAAATTCCCTTAATTTTGATTATACGAGAAATTTTTCAAAACTACTCAATGTAGGCATGCAAGTGCAAAGGTTAACTTCGGTGAAACAAATTGGTAGAAAGGTACAAAGAGACAGAAATGTCGATTTATGGGATTTTGGCTTTAATGCTGCTTTTCATTCGCCTTCTAAAAGATACATTGCCTTGGCATCGTATGCAAGATTCGTGAATTTGGTGAAAGAAACAGGGGGGATAATTCCTGATTCTGTCAATTTTGACCAAACTAATTTAAATAAATACGATGAATCTCCGGTGAAAATGTCTGACAGTGCGCGTACTTCAGATGACAGAACAAATTTTAGGTTTTACAACCAGTTTAGCATCGTTCCTAAAAATACATTAAACCTCTTTTATGCCTACCAATTTAGTGATCAGTATGTTGGCTTTAATGATAAAAACTTAAATAATACTTTGTCGGGCAAGACTTTATACAAAGAATATGTGTATCCTGCCTATAATATTGACTCTTTACGGACTGTTTATAGGGCTCAATTTATCGCCAATACGCATACCATAGGTTTAAAATCGGCTTATAGGTCTTTTAAAATGAGTGCCTTTACAGTGTTTGAAGGTAATCAGTACAAGCAAATTGTTAAATCAGATTCGAGCCAAAAATTATTAATGAGTGTGGTGAAAGTGGGTGGAACCCTTGATTATTTGCTCAATGATAATGCTAAATTCTCCTTGTCAGCAATGAACCAATTAACCTTGAAAGCGATAGAAGAAAACAAAGCAAATGCCATTAATGTAAACAATAACAAAGATTTTAATGTAAACATTGCCTACAGTGCTCGTTTTGTGAAAGCTGGCTACGGTATTGCTAAATATTCGCCTACTTTACAACAAACCCAATATGCGGCTAATAATTATGGTTGGGAAAATGATAGCTTGAAACCTATTCATGCGCAAACGTATTATATTAATTTTTTCAAAACCATTCATCAACAACGATTTGAGTTGGCTTTGTCACATACCGAAGTGACCAATTATGTATATTTTGTGGATACAGCACAGTTGACGCAGCATTGGAGAGAGCAAATTATAGTGAAACAAGATACTGCCAAGGGTTTTAATTTAACCAACATATCCGTGCTGGCTGATTTTAAATTAGGGGAACATTTTTTTATTAAAAACCAATTGAGGTATACCTTGTCTGCTGGAGATGTAAAATACCGTTCTTTTAGAGTGCCAACGTGGTATGCCTCTACGTTGATGTATTACCAATATCGATTTACAAAAGATTTAGGATTACAAATAGGGATTGATGTGCATTATCGTTCTGCATACAAAGCGGATGCATATTCGGTTGCTTTACAGCAATTTGTGGTGCAAAATACTTTTGAGACCAAAGCCTATACCGTGGTAGATGCTTTTGTGAATTTAAAAATTAAAAGAGCGACGGTTTGGGTAAAAGGGAGTCAGATGAATCAATTTATGGGACAAGAAGTGTATTTCTTAACGCCATATTATCCAGGAATGAAAATGGCATTTCACTTTGGGGTAAATTGGCCATTTTTTGATTA
>JBEAZU010000228.1:0-3074 GCA_041169945.1 Bacteroidota bacterium | reverse complement strand
AGGGCATCCTAAGGTTCATTAAATACATATATGAGAAAAATTGTTGAGTTTTTTGTGAAATATCCCATTTGGGGGCAAATGTCTATCCTGGTTATTTTTATACTGGGTTTGATGAGTTTGCTTTCTATGAATGTGAATTTTTTTCCTGAAATTGATCCTCGTATCATTACCATTCAGGTGGCTTACCCTGGTGCTTCTCCCCAAGAAATGGAAGAAGGGGTGGTGTTGAAAATCGAAACGGCTTTAAGAGGCGTGCAAGGGATTGAACAAGTAAGCTCTATATCATCCGAAAATATTGCTGCCTTAACCATAGAAGGGAAAAAAGGATACAACCAAGAGGAGTTATTAAGCGATGTAAAAAATGCCATCGATAAAGTAAGTTCTTTTCCTACCGGAACCGAAAAACCTATAGTTTACAAAGTAAAGCTTACGGAAAGGGTGGTAACCATGCTGCTCAAGGGCAATGCTGATTTGTTAAGCCTCAAAAAAATGGCCGACAATATTGAAGACGATTTACTGGCTTCTGGAAAAGTTTCTCAAATTGAAATCAAAGGACTTCCTGCGGTAGAAGTGGTGGTCGAAATTTCAGAAGAAAATATGCGTCGCTATGGGGTAAAATTCGATGATTTAAGCAATGCCATTCGAAGAAACAACATGGATATTTCGGCAGGTGCTTTAAAGTCGGAAGAAGAAGAAATTTTGATTCGTTTTAGAAATAAAAAAACAGACCAAGAAGCCATCGGAAATATTGTGGTGAAAAGTAGGGGAGATGGGTCATTGCTTTACCTCAAAGATGTTGCCACGGTAAAAGAACAATTTGCGGAATCGCCTCATAAAACTATTTTTAATGGGGAGCGTGCGGTCACCATTATTGTAAATAAAACCCAGCAAGAAGACATGCTCAAGGTGGCTGATTATGTGAATGAGTATGCCGTTCAATATTGCAAATTACATCAGGGGGTACAATTGGTGGTGGCTTCCGACAACTCAACTACGGTGCGACAAAGAATAGATTTGCTCATCAAAGATGGGTGGACAGGCTTGGTATTGATTGTGATTTTGTTGGGGATATTTTTACACTTGAGGGTATCGTTTTGGGTGGCGGTGGGTATTCCTATTTCTTATTTGGGGATGTTTATCATCGCCAAAATGTTTGGTATGACCATCAATGCGATCTCCCTTTTTGGGATGATTTTGGTTTCGGGGATTTTAGTAGACGATGCCATCGTTATCTCTGAAAATGTATTTGCCCATTACGAAATGGGGAAAACCCGTGCACGTGCTGCCATTGATGGTACCTTTGAAGTGTTTCCGTCGGTGTTTACTTCTGTGTTTGCCACTATGGTGATGTTTATGCCTTTCTTTTTTTTAGATGGTCGCATGGGCGAAATGTTTGCCGATATGGCTTTGGTAGTTATTGCTTGTTTGGGCGTTTCCTTGTTAGATGCCGCCTTTTTCTTACCTGCTCATTTGGCTCATTCTGAAGCGTTTACTAAAAAAGAAAAAGGCAAATTCAGGCTTTGGTCCGACCGGGTGATCGAAGCCATTCGCATGAAATTTTATGCCAGGGTATTGCGCTTCATGTTGGCCAATAAATATGTGGCTCTTTCTTTGGCGGTGGCTTTTGTGTTGGTTATTACGGGCTTATGGAAAGGCGATTTTATCAAGGGTACCTTTTTTCCTTTTGTCGATAACGATAATATTGCTGTTGAATTATCGCTCCCAACGGGGAAAAGAGAAATGGATACGGAACGACTTTTACAAGACATCGAAAAGAAAGTTTGGGAGGTAAACAAGGAGATTGCAGCACAAAGAGAAGACCATAAAAATGTTGTACTCAGCACGCGTTTAGAAATTGGTAAAGATGGCGCTGCAGAAAAAGGCATGATTGACATACAGTTGCTCGATGGGGAACAACGAAATATGTATAGCTACGACATCAGCGATGCCCTTCGCGAAAAAATTGGAGAAGTACCCGATGCCGAAAAACTTACGGTGGGTGCGAAACAGGTTTTTGGGAAACCGATTGTGGTAAGCATTAGGGGTAAAGATTTGGAAGCCTTGGAACAAGCCAAAATTGCCGTTAAACATGAATTAAAAATGTTGTCGACCCTTAAAGACATCGTTGATAATAATTTTGTTGGCAAACGTGAAATAAAACTCAGTTTAAAACCTTTGGCTTATTTTCTTGGCCTTAGCACTGCAGATATTTCTAAACAAATTAGGCAGGGATTTTTTGGGGAAGAGGTGCAAAGATTGCAACTGGGGAAAGATGAAGTAAAAGTTTGGGTGCGTTATACCGCAGAAGATCGAAAAAATATCGGAAAACTAGAAGAGATTAAAATTAAAGTGGCCGATAAAGAATATCCTTTGACAGACCTCGTCAATTACAGTCTCGAACGTGGGGTGGTGAGTATTAACCATACCGATGGTGTAAGAGAAATTAAAGTGGAGGCCGATTTGGCCAATCAGAATGAAGCCGTTCCGCCTATTATCAAACAAATTAAAGAAGAATTATTTCCGAAAATACAAGCCGATTTTGCTGGTGTAAAGCTTAAAATGGAAGGGCAAGACAAAGAAACACAAAAGTTTGGGAAGTCGGCTACCATTGCTTTCCCTTTGGCTTTGGCCTTTTTGGTGATTACCATTTTGCTTACCTTTAGGTCTAAAGCACAAACCATTTTAATTATTTTGATGATTCCATTAGGGGTTTATGGTGCATTTTTAGGTCATTTTATTGAAGGTAAACCTGTTTCCATTTTGAGTTTTTATGGCATCATTGCCCTTGCGGGAATTGTGGTAAATGATTCGGTTGTGTTTTTGGATACCTTTAATCGCAACATCAAGGAGGGGATGAAATTGCAAGAAGCCATTTACAATGCCGGTACGTCAAGGTTTAGGGCAATATTCTTGAATTCATTTGCCAATATTTTAGGTTTGTATCCTTTGATATTAGAAAAAAGTAGACAAGCACAATTCTTAATTCCAATGGCTATTTCTGTGGCTTGGGGTTTGTTTTTTGTGACGATGTTTACCTTGTTTTTATTTCCTTGTTTAATTTTGTTGTTCAATGA
>JBEAZU010000227.1:0-3906 GCA_041169945.1 Bacteroidota bacterium | reverse complement strand
ATTTTTAATTAAAAAAACTTCTGTTTGGTTTGTTGAGATGTCTTTTTTTGCCATGATTAAAATGTTTAATTTACTGTTTTGTATTTATAAAGGGTATACCTGTACAATAATATGAAATTTTCAGCGATTTTTATAAAATCTGCAACTTGATTAAAGGCAACAATATATTTAATGTAGGTTGATTGAGTTAGGTATTGAGGTATTATTTGAGCTCATTGTTGGTGTTTACCTTTTGTTGCTGTAACCTTGAGTCATAACTTTTTGTTGAATCTAATTTCTCAGCATTTGTTAGTAAAAATTTTGTACTCACCCAAGATTGTATCATCTCAACCTTGTCATTACTGTTTGAAAGCTGTTGATTAAGAGCAGGCGTAAATACTTTCTTTTTCACTCTACAACATGCTATTTTCCAGTGTTTTTATTTTGATAATATTCATTAATCAAATCTCGTTTTTTGCAATAGTTGCTTTTGCTGATTCAAATTTCCGTTTATAGCACTCTGATTCAAGAATTGATTTTTCTTTCTCTGAAAAATATGCGGGTGTTATTATTATGGGATTGTTCATTATCTAGCTTTCTCCTCGGCAATTAAGTGTAAAAGATTAGGCTTGTGTTTTCTAAATTTTCACACCAATTTCGCTAAAGAATCACACCACTATTTTACTACTGAAACAACAACCCCATAGCATGAAAAATGTTTTAATTACAAATGGGGCAAGTCGCAGGATCTTTATGTTCGCCTATTAATTGCCCTTTGTCGTTGATAGAAAAATCACAACAACTGACAAACATGTCTTTAATCATTTTTTTACCACGTTGCACCCTAGATTTTACAGTCGACAAATTGAGGTGCAACTGAGTAGCAATATCTTGTAATTTTATTTCCTGTATTTCACTTAGTTCAATGGCTTGCGCATAGCTTGCAGGTAATTTTTTGATAAATGGATTTAGACAAGCTTGTAAGTTTGGTTGCTCTTCTTCTGCAAAAGGGGCGTTTTCTACCAAGGCTAAGTCCCTATTTTCTTTTCCTTTTTGAGCCCTATAATAATCATAAATGGCATTTTGCGCTATTTTATATACCCAAGCGCGCACTTTCTCCTCCGTGAGCAAGGTGTTCTTTTTTTCATGCACTTTCATAAAAATGTTTTGTACTACATCATCTCTATCCGCTGTTTGATGAATTTGTTTTCCTACAAATCTTTTAATGGCAGGGTATAAATAGGCCGTTGTGTTGTTGCTATTTTCCATCTTATTTTTGGTTAAACCCAACCTGCTTTTTGAAGACAGGTTGGGTTAAGTTTGACTTAATGATTACAACATGGCGTTGCAATCGTAGATTGATTTTGAGTAGTTGAACAAGTACAAGTAGTGCAAGTACAAGGAGAACAAGTACAAGGTGCACAAGAACAAGCATTTTGAGGAATCGTTTCCATAAGTATAGTTGTTTTAGTTAATACACTTTATAGACGCCATAAAGTTTAAAAAGACGCAATATTTTTAAAATAAAGTAAAAATATTTTTTGAGAAGGCTTAAGCAGACGTTGATGGTTTGCAAGTTCAAGTTGGGATTAAAGGGCAAGACTTACCACCCAAAGGAAATCATACGCATGTGCGCAACACAGCACTTTTTGAAGTCCATAAGGCTTTATGGTTTTCATCCAAGTGGCGTTGACGTTGTTATTATTCAAGGCCTAAAATGCTGATTTTTTTACCGTTAAAGCTGAAGCTATCGCCTATTTTTTTTCCTTTTAACAAGGCCCCAATGGGAGATTGCATAGAGATAACATAATAGGGTTGATGGTCTATCGTGACTAATCCTGCCCCAATGGCGAGGTAATATTGGCCATTAGAAGTATTGACCAAACTTCCTTGTTGCACCATATCGCTGGTGTGAAAAGTATTCATTTGAGTGAGCAATTGCAAGAGTTGTTTTGCTTGTAATAATTGAGAGGTGTTTTTCTCCACTTCCAATTGCATCATGGCACGGCCAGTTTCATATTTGTCGCCAGCACTGCTTTTGCCTTCTTCATTGGCCGAAAACTGTGCTGCGGTAATGGCAGCTTGTGCTGTCGCTATACGTGCTTGCACATATTGTAAGCAATAAGTATAAAGTTGTGCTTTGGCCATTTTTCAGATTTTTATATTGAAAGATAGCGTTAAAAATGGATATATTTTAATTTTTTAATTGGGCACCAAAGCCTAAACGGCTTCTTACTTTTGTGAGCACTTGTTGTGCAATAGCGCTTGCTTTTTTAGCGCCTTTTTGGAGTTCTATTTCTATGGCTTCTGTGTGCGCCATATAATGGTCAAATAGCGCCCGTTCTTTGGCATATTTACTTACAATTAAGTCATATAAAGCCAATTTAGCATGGCCATAACCGAAGTTACCTGCGAGGTATTTTGCCCTTAGTTCCTCAATTTGAGTTGTAGTGCCAAGCAAGGCATACAGTTTAAATACATTGCAGGTATCAGGATTTTTAGGTTCTTCTAAAGGGGTACTATCGGTGACGATTAAGCCAATGTTCTTTTTTAAGGCTTTGTCAGGTACAAATATGTCAATAAAATTATGGTAGGATTTGCTCATCTTTTGACCGTCTGTGCCAGGGATGGTCATGACACTTTCATCCACTTTCACTTCCGGTATCACCAAAGTTTCGCCATACTGTGCATTAAATTTAGCGGCAATGTCTCTTGTCATTTCAAGATGTTGTACCTGGTCTTTGCCTACCGGAACAATATTGGCGTCAAATAAAAGGATGTCAGCGGCCATTAAAACAGGATAGGTAAATAAACCGGCATTGACATCGGCTAATTTTTCTGATTTGTCTTTGAAAGAATGGGCATTGGCTAACATCGGAAATGGCGTTAAACAATTTAAGTACCAGGCCAACTCACACACTTCGGGAAGATCTGATTGACGGTAAAAAAGATTTTTATCCGTATCAAAACCAAAGGCTAACCAAGCCGCGGCAGTAGCATATACGTTGTATCGACGAGTATCCGCATCGCGTAAGGTGGTGAGGGAATGCAGGTCTGCAATAAAAAATAAGGACTCGTTACCTGCTTGTTCAGACAGTTTAATGGCAGGAATGATAGCGCCTAATAAATTACCTAAATGTGGTTTTCCTGAGCTTTGAACTCCTGTTAATATTCTTGCCATTGGGTAGAAATCATTTATTGAAAAACAAATTTATAAATTTAATTTGTGTTGTTAGAACGAATTAGAAAATAGTGCGTGCTTAGCTGATAATATGGGGCAGAGATTACTCTTTACAATTTACCTAGGCTTGGTATTTTATCATTTTTGTAATTCATTTCTTATCCAACATATATCGATGTTATTCGGGTTTGAGCGTTAGGGATAGAAGCATTGTTTGAGCTTTCCGAAAAAATCGGGACGAGTGCTGATAGCCCGACCCGCCACCGCGGGGAACGCCCAGCTATACAAATTATACAGCATCTCTACCCACAGAAAATCATCTAGCGCCATAGCAATCAAATGTATTCGACTAAAACTAGAGGTTTTTCTGTAGTGTTAACACCAAAAAAAAAAGGCAATTGTTGGGATTGCCTTCTTTTGTATAGGAGTGTTAATGTTTATCTTAATAAGAAATCTTTCAATAACCTGAAATCAGGAGCCATTGGAATAGATTTTTTTTCTTTTGCCATGGCCACTTTCAATGATGCCGGAAGCACAATGTTTTTGGCAATGTTTTCATCTATCACATCCATAAATTTGGCTGGATGGGCAGTTCCTAAAAACACACCACTTACTTTTTTGTTGTGTTTTGCTTGAGAGGCTTTTAAACCCAAATAAGCCACCGCAGTATGAGGACACATGATATAGTTGGCTTCTGCATTTACTTTGGCTAATGCTTCTCTTGTTTGCTCATCGGTAAAATAATA